>NZ_BAABDQ010000038.1:0-137806 GCF_039539705.1 Nonomuraea rosea
CCCGCACGAAACACCGCCAGACACACCCCCGCACGGATCACCCCCGCGCCTCCTCCACCACCCAGGCACCCAGGCACCCAGGCACCCAGGCACCCAGGCACCCAGCAGAGTCCACCTGCATCCCCCGGCCCAGATCTCCGCCGCGCATCCCGCCGAACGCCAGCTACGGCACATCGACCAGCCGCCCGGCAGCACCCGAACGAACGCCTACGCAGCACCCCCGCCAACCCCGTGCTCACGCCGCCCACCGCCCAATCCGCCCGCCAACACCGGAACATATGAGCAGCACCCAACACGGGTCCGCAGGCAGCCCTCGCCCCGAGCCGATCGGCCGCGCTGCACGGATCGGATCCGCCCCTTACGGGCCGGGCGCAACATCAAGCCCTCATGAACACTCTGCCGACGGCCCCGGATAAATTGCCCTACATGACCGATGTGCGGATCGTGTACCGAAAGTACGGCGGAGCGTTGCACTGGAACCACTCGGCCCGACTACTGGGCGAAGACGAGCACGGAATCTGGGCAGAAGTGCCCGGCGGAACCGTGGCGCGCAAGGGCGAAGGACCGCCTGTCACTTGGGAGACCACCGCAATCATGCTGTTCCCCCGCGACGCCTGGTGGACGGCCTCATTCAACTCCCCTCCCCACAAGAGCGAAATCTACGTAGACGTCACCACCGTCCCGGAGTGGAGCGACGGCGAGGTGACCATGCTGGACCTGGACCTTGACGTAATCCGCATGCGTGACGGACGACTCATCCTCGACGACCAGGACGAGTTCGCCGAGCACCAAGTCCTACTCGGCTACCCACCCGAGCTAATCGCTCAGGCAGAAAGCACCGCCAACTGGCTACTCGACGCGGTAGGCGAAAGAAAAGGACCGTTCAGCGGCACACACACGGCATGGGCGAAAATGGCAACCAGATCAATCTAACGAGAAAACTTAATCAAATTCAGCGTGAGCAAGCTACCGGCACTACTCCAACTGTAATCCACCCAGCTACATTCATCCACACAATCATCCCGCAGCAGAAACCAGTCCACTCTCATACGCGGCGATAACCAACTGCGCCCGATCACGGGCCTCTAGCTTGGCCAGCAAACGAGTGATATGCGTCTTGACCGTCGCCAGGCTCAACTGCAGATGAACGGCGATCTCACCGTTCGACAACCCGCGCGCGATCAAGGTCAGCACTTCCCGCTCTCGCTCCGTGACGCCTTCCAGCCCTCGCACCCGAGGCAGTACCGGAGTACGCGTGAACTCCTCAATCAATCTGCGCGTAACCGTTGGAGCAAGCAACGCCTCTCCACCCGCGACCACCCGAATAGCGGCAAGCAAATCCACCGGCGGCGTGTCCTTGAGCAAAAAGCCGCTCGCTCCGGCTCGGAGCGCATCATAAACATAAGCATCAAGGTCGAACATGGTCACCACAAGCACCCGGGACACGTCTTTGATTCGCCGAGTGGCCTCGATGCCATCCATTTCCGGCATGCGCACATCCATCAGCACAACGTCAGGACGCTGCTCCAAAACGATGGACACCGCTTCCACGCCCGTCGCCGCCTCCCCCACCACAGCCAGGTCGGGCTCGGAGTCGACCAGCACTCGGAAACTCCCCCTGAGCAGCGCTTGATCGTCGGCAACGACCACCCGGATCACGCAGCCTCCTCGTAGGGCAACCGCGCGAGCACCCGAAACCCCTTTCCAGGCAGGCGACCCGCCTCGAACACGCCGCCGTACATCATGACCCGCTCCCGCATGCCGACCAAGCCGTGCCCTGTGCCGACCGCAGGCAACGTACGCCTTCCCGGCCCGTCATCGACGACCTCGATGCGTACCTCTCTGCCATCAGCGACGACGGACACCCGGCAGCGAGCCGGCGCCGCATGCTTGACAACATTGGTGAGCGCCTCCTGCACGATCCGGTAGATGGACAATTCCACACCATCAGGCAGCCGCGCCCGCATCTTGTCCCTCTTCACCGACGTCTCCTCGCGCCCCTCGACGCCCGACTCACCATCCCGCCCGACCTCCGGCGCATCGCCACCCCGATCCCACACTGCCGCACCGCGCTCCTGCCGACTCCCCTCGCTCCCGCCGTATCCACCAACATTCCACCCCCGCTGCTCAAGGCGCCCTAGACCCCCGTCACCGCCATCACCACGGCTTCCCTCCACCTCGTCCCCACGGCCTCGCCGAAGATCGCCGCCACCGCCAGACCTCTCGTCCCGCCGCTTGCCCTCATACTCATGACGACCTTCGCCACCGCTGCCTGGACCTGCGTCACTGCCATCACCACGCCACTCCCCCACCGCACCAATACGGCCTAGATCAGCGTCCGTACCATCACCACGCCGCACCCCCACCGCACCACCACGACCTAGGCCCGCGTCACCACTATCACCGCGCCGCACCCCCACCGCACCACCACGACCCCGCCCAAGCCCGCCATTACCGCCAGAGCTACCGTCAGGCTCTTCCCGCAGGCCGGGACCATGCTCCTGACCGCGTTCACCAGCACCAGACGTGCCCGACCCACGCTCTGGTCCAGGCGCCACCACAACCTCCAGCTTCACGTCAACCCCCGCCAGCCGAGCCTGCTGCGCCAACCCTTCGATCCCTCCGAGACCAGGTGCGGGGACAAGGTCGGGCACGTTGGTCGATCGCAGCACACCAAGCAAATGCCGCATCTCCACCAACGCGCTCCTGCTCGCCGTCTCGATCACCCGCAGCGCGTCGTGGGCCTCTTCGGGCCTGGTAGCCATCACATGGTTGGCCACACCAGCCTTGACGGCGATCAATCCCACGCTGTGCGTGACCACATCGTGCAGTTCGCGAGCGATTCTCAACCGCTCCTCCGTCACAGCCTGCGCCGCCAGCCGCTCGGCATCCCGCGCCGCATAGAGCCGGCGCTCATGCACCGCCCGGCCGATCGTCCAGGCACCACCCAGCGCCGCGATCCCCAAAAGCGGCCGATCCAGATGCAACAGCCAGTCCGGAACGCCCTCACGCGGCGTGCCGGCCACCGTCAGCCCCACGATCGTGAACACGCTCACCGCCCCGATCGCCGACGTCGGCGCCATGGCGCCGAACCTGCCCGAGAGTGCGACAAGATAGAGCGCGTACGCGGGCGCGAGGTAAGCGAACCCAAAGGCATCTGCCATCGCGGCCAGAATGGCGATCGCCAGCGTGAAACAGAACACCGGCATGGGCCACAGTCTCCGCACGATCAGGGGAAACCCCAGCGCCAGCGGGAGGGCTATCCGCACCCAGGGCGGCAGCGCAGTGGCACCGGCGGTCGCCGTGAAGGACACGAACACGAAACCCAGCCCCGCCACCAGATCAAGCATGATCAGCTGGTGACGGCTCAGGTGCCTCGCGAAGAGGAGGTCGGTGTCATCCACGCGTTGAACGGTAGCCCTTGAATTCGGGTGCCCACGTCAACCCAGGGTCTGACCTTGAGATTCGAACCGTGGTCCGACGCGCCGACGACCCGCCGTCCCGCATCCTTTACCGCGTGATCGAACTTCAACGCCTGACGAAACGCTACGGCGACACCCTGGCCGTGGACGAGCTGTCCTTCACAGTCCAGCCAGGCCATGTGACCGGCTTCCTCGGCCCCAACGGCGCCGGCAAGTCCACCACGATGCGCCTGATCCTCGGCCTCGACGCTCCGACCTCCGGCCAGGCCCTGGTCAACGGCCGCCGATACACGTCGATCAGCCGGCCGATGCGCGAGGTGGGCGCGCTGCTGGACGCAAGCGCCGTCCACGGAGGCCGCACGGCGTACAACCACCTGCTCTGCCTGGCTCGCACCAATGGCATAGGTCCCATGCGAGTGGCCGAGGTGCTCGAGCAGGTCGGCCTGGCGGGCGTGGCACGAAAGAGGGTGGGCGGCTTCTCCTTGGGCATGAAGCAGCGACTCGGCATCGCGTCGGCGCTGCTCGGCGATCCGGGCGTGCTGATGTTCGACGAGCCGGTCAACGGCCTCGATCCCGATGGCGTGCGCTGGATTCGCGACCTCATGCGTTCGCTGGCCGCGGAGGGCAGGACGATCCTGCTCTCCAGCCATCTGATGAGCGAGATGGCCCTCACCGCCGAGCGCATCGTCATCGTCGGCCGAGGCAAGCTGATCGCCGAGGCCACTGTCGCGGAGCTCACAGCCCGCTACCCATCGCTCGAAGACGCCTACATGGCCCTGACCGCCAACAGCGTTCAATACGGAGCAGCACGATGAAGCCGGTCCTCTCCTCTGAATGGCTCAAGCTGCGCTCAGTGACTTCCACGCGCCACGCCCTGGGCACGGCCGCCCTGATGGTGGTCCTCGGGGCGGTCTGGACTTTCTATGTGAGCAACCTCGCCGAAAGCCGCGGTTCGCTACGGGCGGCTGCCCCCGAGCAAGGCTTTCTGCCACTCGTCCAGATCAGCTTGGCAGTGCTCGGAGTGCTCGCGATCACTTCCGAGTACGCCACGGGCATGATCCGCCCCAGCCTCACCGCCGTCCCCAAGCGCGGAACGTTACTCCTCGCCAAGGCTGGGATCGTCGGCCTGGTCACGCTCGTCGCCGCCGGCTCCATCCTTCTGGTCACCTACTCTTCAAGCCGTTTGATCGCGAACGGCCGGCACTTGGGCTTCAACGACACTTCGTTCGCCGACGACCTGCCGATGCTGCTCGCCTCCGCGTTGTCGGTAGCCGCACTCGCACTGGTGGGGCTCGGCCTCGGTGCCGCCATTCGATCGACGGCGGGAGCGATCGTGTCGGTCGTGGCGCTGCTGTTCGTGCTGCCCGGCATCGTCAACTATCTGCCGCCACCGTGGAACACCCGCGTGGCCACGTTGCTTCTGCCGAACCTCGTCCCGCAGATAGCAGACGAGCGATTGTCATCACGTCTGGGCGACGGCTTCCTGCCTCCGTGGGCCGCGATAGCCGTTCTCCTCGCTTATCCCCTCGTCGCCCTCGCCATCGGTTATCACCTCTTCAGAAGGAGAGACGCATGAGCGTACTGGCCTCCGAATGGGTGAAGGTCCGATCCGTCCGCTCGACGTACCTGATCCTCGCCCTCAGCCTCGGTGCCGTCCTCCTCGGTCTCGCACTCGCCGTAATGGCGGCAGGCATGTACGACAGCGAGCCTGTCGAGCGTCAACGCATCGCCCAGATCGCGGACCTTGAGGAAGTGCTCGTCATCGTGCCCCAGTTGTGCATGGGCATTCTGGGCACGCTGGCCATCACTTCGGAGCACATGACCGGTCTGATCAGGACAAGCCTGACCGTAGTCCCGCGCCGCTGGCCCGTGCTCGCCGCCAAATCCGCGATCGTAGGGACGCTGGGTCTGGTCGTCGGCGTGACCGCAGTCTTCGGTACCTATTTCGTCGCTGGATGGGTGCTCGGTGACCGCTTCCAGGGCGCCTACAGCACCGCGTTCGCGGACAGACTCCCGCTACTGGCCGCCACCAGCCTCACGGTGCCGGTGTTCGCGCTGCTCGGTCTCGGGCTGGGCGCGATCCTGCGATCCACCGCCGCCGCGATCGCCATCCTGGTCGGTCTGGTCTACGTGATCCCGATGATCATCGGAAACATTCCAGAGCCCTGGAGCGAACGTCTCGGCTCGCTGATGCTTGGAGCACTCCCCCGCGAGATCACCGGTGACCTCATCACCACCTCGGTGTACGGCTCGCTACTACCTCCAGCCGCCGCGTTCGCGGTACTGATCGCCTACGCGGCGCTCCCGCTACTGGCCGCAGCATGGCTAGTACGCCGAAGGGATGTCTGAGATGCGAGCCCCAACCCCATGATGCACTCGTCTCACCGCTGCCCCGCTGGCACGCCGGCCCACGGGCTTACCGGTCCGCTGCCCCGCTGGCACGCCGACCCACTGGCTTACCGGCCCACCGGCTTACCGGCCCACTGCCCCGCTGGCACGCCGACCCACTGGCTTACCGGCCCACCGGCCCACCGGCCCACTGCCCCGCTGGCACGCCGACCCACTGGCTTACCGGCCCACCGGCCCACCGGCTTGCCGTCCCGCCAGGCCCGCTGGCTTACCGGCCCGCTGGCTTACCGGCCCACCGGCCCGCTGGCTTGCCGTCCCGCGTTCTCCCGGCTTGCGGTTAAGACGCGCACAGCACCTGATCTCGGCAGATAGTTGACGATGCCGGGCAGCACGAACAGCAGCGCCACGACCGACACGATCGCTCCGCCGTCGATCAAATGGCGGCTGCCGCATCACCGGCCTTCAACGGCTACGGCTACGGCTACGGCTACGGCTACGGCTACGGCTACGGCTACGGCTACGGCTACGGCTACGGCACCATCTCACGTACGGCATCGCGACCCCTGTTCGAGTGACGCAAGCCCAACCCGACGAGACCATAACCACCACGACCATAACCACCACGAGCATGGCCGAACGACGGCCCTGCGCCTCGGTCATCCCAGGCACCGTGGCAGAGGCGATGTACCCCGGTATCCAACGCCGCCGAACAGCCGCTGCGCGTTCGAGCATTCAGCGGTACGGCAGGCGAGACCGCCTGCCGTACCGACAGAAGGCTCAGACCTCGAGCACCACCGGAATGATCATCGGCCGGCGGCGGTACGTGTCACTCACCCAGCGCCCCACCGTACGACGGACCACCCGGCGAATTTCCTGCATGTCGACCACGCCGTCCGCCGCCTTCTCCTCCAGAGCTCTCTGTATCTGGGGGATGAACTGGTCGAACTGCATGGGGTCGATGCCGGATCCACGCGCATGGATCTCCGGGCCTGCAGTGAGCTTGCCCGAATTGGAGTCGACCACGATGACCACTGAGATGAATCCCTCGTCGCCGAGAATTCTGCGGTCCTTCAAGGAGGTGTCAGTGATCTCACCCACCGACGAACCGTCCACATACACATACCCTGCGTGCACCGCGCCGACGATCCTTGCCCGGCCGTCGACGAGGTCCACCACGACGCCGTCCTCGGCGATCACGATGTGGTCAGCGGGCACGCCGGTAAGGGCGGCCAGCTTCGCGTGGGCACGGAGGTGACGCCACTCACCGTGTACGGGCATGAAGTTCGAAGGACGCGTCAGGTTCAGGACGTAGAGGAGCTCGCCCGCGGCCGCGTGGCCGGACACGTGCACCTTGGCATTGCCCTTGTGCACGACACGGGCACCCCACCGGGTCAGACCGTTGATCACCTTGTTGACCGCGGTCTCGTTCCCCGGCACCAGCGAGGAGGCCAGCAGCACCGTGTCACCCTCGGCGATGCGAATCGGATGATCGCGGTTGGCCATCCTGGACAGCGCCGCCATCGGCTCGCCCTGGGAGCCGGTGCAGATGAGCACCACGTCTTCCGGCGGCCACTCTTCGATGTCGCGCGAGTCGACGAGGAGCTCCGGTGGCACCTTGAGATATCCCAGATCGCGAGCGACGCCCATGTTGCGCACCATCGAGCGTCCGACCAGGGCCACCTTGCGGTTGTGCCGGGCAGCGGCGTCCATGACCTGCTGGATGCGGTGCACGTGCGAGGCGAAGCTGGCCACGATGACCCGCTGCTCGGAAGTGCGGATCACCTCGTCGATGACCGGAGCAATCTCCCGCTCGCTGGTGACGAACCCCGGGACCTCGGCGTTGGTCGAGTCGGACATCAACAGGTCGACGCCCTCGGTCCCGAGCCTGGCGAAGCCGCCGAGGTCGGTGAGGCGGCCGTCGCTCGGCAGCTGGTCCATCCGGAAGTCACCGGTGTGCAGGACGATGCCCGCAGGCGTCCGGATGGCCACGGCCAGCGCGTCGGGGATGGAGTGGTTGACTGCGAGAAACTCGCAGTCAAAGGGTCCGAATACGTGCCGTTCGCCCTCGATGACCTCGAGTTTGGTCGGCTGGATCCTATGCTCGGTGAGCTTGGCCTCGATCAAGGCCAATGTGAGCTTGGATCCGATGAGCGGGATATTGCGCCGCTCCCGCAGAAGGTACGGCACTGCCCCGATATGGTCCTCGTGGGCATGTGTCAGGACCACGGCTTCGATGTCATCGAGCCGATCCCTGATGTATTCGAAGTCAGGCAGGATGAGGTCGACGCCCGGCTGGTCGGGCTCGGGGAACAACACCCCGCAGTCGACGATCAGCAGGCGCCCGTCATATTCGAAGACGGCCATGTTCCTGCCGATCTCTCCCAATCCGCCGAGCGCGACGATGCGCAAGCCGCCCTCAGGCAGCACCGGCGGCGGGCCAAGCTCAGGATGTGGATGGCTCATGCATGGCCCCCACGGTCAGATCGTGTTCTCAAAACTCCCAGTTCCTCCCCGTTCCTATTCGTCTGTCAACTTCACCCCGCCGGCCACCAGGCAAGCACGCAGCTCGGCGATCTGCTTCTCTGTTGCGTCCACGAGCGGCAGCCGCACCGGTCCTACCGGCACACCCACCATGCTCAGTGCCGCCTTCGCCATGATTGCGCCACCGGCGCGCAGCATGATCCCGTCTACCACGGGGGCCACCTGGCTGTGTACGTCCAGGGCCTGCGCGACATCGCCGTTCTTGTGCAGGCGGATCATACGGGCCAGTTCGGAGCCCACCACATGCCCGACAACGCTGACGAATCCGGCCGCCCCGAGGGAGAGCCACGCCAGATTGAGCAGGTCATCACCCGAGTAGAAGGCGAGATCGGTGGCCCCCATCACCTGGCTACCGGCGAACAGGTCGCCCTTGGCATCCTTCACAGCCACGATGCGCTCGTGCTGCGCCAGGCGGATCAGGGTTTCAGTCTTGATTGGTACGCCACTACGTCCCGGGATGTCATAAAGCATAACGGGAAGGTCGGTCGCGTTGGCGACAGCGGTGAAGTGGCGATACAGCCCCTCTTGCGGAGGCTTGTTGTAGTAAGGCGTCACCACCAGCAACCCGTGCGCACCAGCACGCGCCGCCTGCTTCGCCAACTCGACGCTGTGACGGGTGTCGTTGGTGCCCGCGCCTGCCACGACGGTCGCGCGGTCGCCGACCGCTTCGAGGACGGCGCTGACGATGCGCTGCTTCTCCTCGTCCGAAGTGGTGGGCGACTCACCGGTCGTCCCGTTCACGATCAAGCCGTCGTTGCGCTGCTCATCCACCAAATAGGTAGCGAGACGTCGCACACCTACATAATCGACCTCGCCGTCAGACGTGAACGGCGTGACCATCGCGGTCAACATGCGGCCGAAGGGTGCGTCGGTGGTTCCAGTTGGCGATGCCATAGTGCGAACGCTACCTGGATTCAGAAATCCATTGGACGTCGCCACCCCGCTTTGCCTGCCTGGAGCCGCTTTTTGCCCCCTTTCGCCAGCATCTCGCCGAGCTTCCCCGCGCTGGTCGACCCCTCAGCCCGGTCCCGACGCCCCACTTCAGGCATCCGTAGCAGTTGCATGATCGCATTTTCCGCCCGCAGCACCTTGACACCCAGACCTTTGACCACTTTCCGGCACTTAACCCGAATCCACCACACCAGCTCCCAAAAGGCAACGCTGACCGCTGAATCACAGCGCATCCCAGCCGGCACCCCAGCAACGCGAGCCTCTGCTGCATCGCCCTATCCAGCGTGGCCCTCGATCGGGGGCGGGCGCCGAAGAGGACTCCCACGCCGGGCGGGCCGATCATGGCGAGGGGTCGCCGACGACAACCACGCGGTCTTCCAGGTCACTCGGTCCCGGCCAGCGCCAAGGCACCTCACTGCCCCAGCCACGATTCGGACCTGGCCATCCCCGTCCTGGTCCGGCTCCCGGCCTTGTCATTTCGCTCAGTCCGGCCCTTGCTGCCCCACCCTGGCCCGAGTCCCGGCCCTGTCGCTTCGCTCAGTCCGACCCCTTGCTGCGCCACCCTGGTCTCAGTCCTGGCCCTGTCGCTTCGCTCAGTCCGGCCCCTTGCCAGGCCACCCTGGTCCGGAGTCCTGGCCTTGTCATTTCGCTCAGTCCGGCCATTCGCTGCGCCACCCTGGTCAGAATCCCGGCCCGTGTCACTTCGCTCAGTCCGGCCCTTGCCCGGCCACCTTGGTCCGGGGTCCTGGGCCTTCTCGCTTCGCTCAGTCCGGCCCTTTGCTACGCCGCCCTGGTCCAAGCTCTGGCCCTAATCTGGCCCGCTCCTGGGTGTCGTCGAAGCCATACAGGAGGCCGCCGCTCCCTTAGGTGCGGGCGGGCCTGTTCGAACGGCCAGCGCTCCGCGCCTTCGGCGGGCCCTGCCTGCTCCACCCCCCGTCCGGACCTTGACCAAAGCTCGACTCAGCCCTTGCTGCCTGGCCTTGGTTCAGGCCGGCCCGTGCCGCCTTGCCTCGGGTCTCGCCACCCAGCCCCGGGCCCGGGGACTTGCTGCTTGGCCTCGGCTCGGCCCTTGCACGTCCAGTCTCGCCTCAGACCTCTACGGCCCCCACCCGGCTTGGGCCACCCCGCCCGGCTCGCGGAGTTGGTCGTCATCCATGGATACGACGGAGAAGGGCTGGTTACGAAAGTTCAATCTGATACCTGATGAAACCTCGGTTCTCGGCCACCTTGTCGTACAAGCGTCGTGCAGTGTGGTTCGACTCGTGCGTGTTCCAGTACACGCGGGAACAGCCCTGCGCCCGCGCCCAGGCGACCACAGCGTCGATCAACGCGCGGCCCACGCCCCTGCCGCGCACCTCCGAAGCAGTGAACAGGTCCTGCAGGTAGCAGACGTCGGTATCGGGCGCCGAAGTGTTGGCATGCGTGAAGAAATGCGTGATGCCGACAAGTCGGCCGTCCACCCTTGCCCCTAGAGCGTGCACCCGGGTGTCCGCCATGAACTCCTGCCACGCCCGCTCGTACATCTCAGCCGGTTCGACGCGCTGGTAGAAGTCGATGTACGCGCGAAACAAGCCCTCCCATGCGTCCCGGTCGGACGGAAGGAGCGTGCCGATGTCGATCATGGAGTTCCTCTTGCTCATGAGGTCCGAAGGAGGCGCCTGCCAGCGGTCCTGATGCCGCCCCTACCGCGTCGGGACGTGCCTGAACGCACGGTCGACGAGGGGTTCCACGTCACACCATAGGAGAAAGTGGCCCTGCGAGACACGACCACTCTGCGGCGATAACAGGAGACCACTTCTCCATGCGGCGTCGGCTGCAGCCCTTGCCGTCCCACCGCGTCCACAGCCGCCCTGTCCGTGGCCGTGCAAAAGTAGCCGCAGGTGGCCGGGTTGAGGTCACCGCTGGTGGCCAGTTTTAAGTCCCCACGTCCTCGTGTGCTTGTCCGTGTGTCGTGGGGCGGGGGTGTGCCCCTGAACGGTGATCGTGACGGTGTCGAGCCAGTCACTGATCACCGCTCAGGGAGTCTGCCGGGCCATGAAATCTTCGGGGGAAGTCATGGACATCATCGCCGCCTACCGTGAGGTGGGCACCTATCGTGGGGCCGCTGAGATGTGCGGCACCACGCACAAGACCGTCAAACGCATCATCGAGCGGGCGCTGGCCGGGGACAAGGCGCCGCCCCGCAAGCAACGCAACCACAACTACGACCCGGTCGCCCAGCTGGTGGCCGACAAGATGGCCGCGACGTGCGGGAAGATCTCGGCCAAGCGGCTGCTGCCGCTGGCCCAGGCCGCCGGGTACGACGGGTCGGCGCGCAACTTCCGGCGGCTGGTCGCCCAGGCCAGGCAGGCCTGGCGGCGTCAGCATCCGCGCGGGCGGCGCCCGGCGGTCTGGACGCCGGGTGAGATGCTGGTCATCGACTGGGGCGACGCCGGTGGCGGGCTGCATGTGTTCTGCGCGGTGCTGGCCTGGTCACGGTTCCGGTTCGTCCGCTTCGCCGACAACGAGCGCGGCGAGACCACCCTGGCCTTCCTCGCCGAGTGCTTCGAGGTGCTCGGCGCGGTGCCCAAGATGGTGCTGGCCGACCGGATGGGCTGCCTGAAGGGCGGCGTGGTGGCCAACAAGGTCATCCCCACCGCCGACTATGTCCGTTTCGCCACCCACTACGGTTTGCGCCCGGACTGGTGTGAGGCCAACGATCCCGAGTCGAAGGGGATCGTGGAGAACCTGGTCGGCTACGCCAAGCGGGACCTGGTGGTGCCGCAAGCGCCGTTCGAGGACTTGGCGGTGGCCAACATCGCCGCCCGCACCTGGTGCGCCGAGGTCAACGGCGTGCCGCATTCGGAGATCTGCGCGATTCCCGCCGAGCGGCTGAGCGCTGAGCAGGAGGTGATGAGCGCGCTGCCGTCGCTGCGCCCGGCGATCGGCAAGCCGCCGATCACGCGCAAGGTGGACAAGCTGTCGTGCGTGCGGTTCGGCTCGGCCCGCTACTCGGTGCCCAACCGGCTCGTCGGCATCCGCGTGGCCATCGTCGAGGCAGGCGGCAGGCTGCTGGTCACCGATCTGGCCACCGGCGAGATCGTCGCCGACCATGCGCCGGTTGCTCCCGGCGAGGCCGCCATCTGCGATGAGCATTACGGCGGCCCCAGGCCTGCGCCCCGGCGGGCTGCCCGGCCGCGCACCGACGGTGAGAGAGCGTTCCTGGCGCTCGGCCCGGCCGCCGAGGGGTGGCTGACCGGCTCGGCTGCCTCGGGCAACACCCGCCTGGCGGCCGATCTGGTCGAGCTGGCCGCGCTCGGCGCCGCGCACGGACAGGCCATGTTGATCGCGGCGTTGGAACGCGCGACGCGGTTCCGACGATGGCGGGCCGAGGACGTGCGCTCCATTCTGGCGGCCGGGGCCGGCACGCCACAGCCGGTCACGGCCGGAGACGCGCTGGTGATGGCGCTGCCCACCGTGGCAACGCGGTCGCTGGACGACTACGCCCTTGACCGGATCGGAGAGGCCGGATGACCGCGTCCGCCACACCCACGCTGCCCGGCGACCTGGATGCGGGGCTGCGCCGGCTGAAGCTGGCCACCATGCGCCGTCTGGCCCCCGAACTGCTGCTCACCGCCAAGACGCAGCGCTGGAATCCCGAGGAGTTCCTGCGCACCCTGCTGGAGGCCGAACTGGCCGCCCGGGATGAGTCCAATGTCCGCACCCGGATGAAGGCCGCCGCTTTCCCGGTGATCAAGACGATCGAGGAGTTCGACGTCGGATCATCATCGATCCCGCGCCCGAGTTTCGACTACCTGGCCTCGCTGGAGTGGATCCGCGCCGCCGAGAACTACTGCGCCCTCGGCCCAGCGGGCACGGGCAAGAGCCACAGCCTCATCGCCTTCGGCGTCGCTGCTGTCCACGCCGGCCACAAAGTGCGCTACTTCACCGCCGCCGAGCTGGTCGAGACGCTCTACCGCGGCCTGGCCGACAACTCCGTCGGCCGCGTGATCGAGAACCTGCTCCGCAACGATCTGGTGATCATCGACGAAGTAGGGTTCGCCCCGCTGGATGACACCGGCGCGCAGCTGTTGTTCCGGTTCGTGGCCGCCGCCTACGAACGCCGCGCGCTCGGCATCGGCTCGCACTGGCCCTTCGACCAATGGGGACGCTTCCTGCCCGAACACACCACCGCCGTCAGCCTGCTCGACCGGCTCCTGCATCACAGCGTCGTCGTGACCACCGAGGGCGAGTCCTTCCGCATGAAACAGGCACGAACCCGGACAGGCCGACGACTCACCAAGAAGTAGTCAACTACGAAGGTATGGGGACCTCGACTTGGCCACCAGCGGCGACACGCACTCGACCGTTGACACGCCCGAGGGGCAACGACCGTACCGAGAAGCGAATGACAGGTGCGACGGATGAGCTGACGAGCGACAGCGGCTGGCTCCGAGGGATGCCCCTTGCACCGGGGACGCGAGCTCCGCGACCTGCTGCGCCAAATCAGCCGACAGACTTAGCGTGCGGACGGCAGCTCTACCGCGCCATAGCCGGTCGGCTCCTGGCCCTAACGCGCCGAACGAGCCGCGCGACGTGGCAACGAGCCGGGCCGAGTTGGACATCAGTCCTCACTCGGGCGATGCGAACAGAGTGCGTGCACTCAATCACAGAACGCAGCCGATCAAGAGGTACTAGGCTGCTCACACCGGCACAGCAGCCGTAGGCATTGGAAGAGGTCGCCGATATGTGCTCGGGGGTACACACATCGACGACCTCTATCGGAGAATCGCCACCCCTTACATCAGCGTTACAGGGTTTCTCCGATAATTTTCCGTCATCGCAAAGTTGGGGCTCCAGCGTCCATCGATGACGGTCGGTTACCTGCCGAATACGGCAACATGGGGCAACGCCTCACACGAACCCCCAGGGATGGACTAGTGGCCACCTCAGATCCGGTCTACCTGCGTGTCGTCGAAGACATTCGGCGACAGATCACCGACGGCACCCTTCCCCCCGGTGCGCCCATCCCCTCTCGGGCGCAGCTGACCCGTAAGTATCAGGTCGGAGAAACGGCCGCCCGGCACGCGCTACGAGTGCTCGCGGGCGAAGGCCTCATCATCGGCCGCGTGGGCTCGGGTCATTACGTCAGGGAACGCCCCGACCTCACATCGCTCTACCGATGGCGCTTTCTCGACCACCCCGCCCCCTTCGCTGCCGACCTGCAGGCTCAGGGCAGACGCGTGACGTGGGACTGGCACAGCGAACCGATCGAAGCGGGCCCCGACATCGCCCGGCGCCTACGTCTCAGCGGACCCACCACACTGAGCCGAACGCACTACGTCTTCCGAGGGGACGGCAGACCGCTCCAGCTCGCGACCTCTTATGAGCCGATGGAGTTCGCCGCCCACTCGGAAGAGGAGCGACGAAGCTTGGTCGCGAGGATGTACACGCACGGCATAAAGATCACCGAGGTCGTCGAGAGCGTGCATACGCGCGTTCCCCGGCCTGCGGAGAGCGACGCGCTCGATCTGGCGGCGGGCGTCCACGTCCTGCACGTCGAACGCACTCACTGGGCCGGCGATCGTCCCGTGGAAACAAGCGACATCGTCATCCCAGGCGACCGATTCCGAGTCACGTACAGCATGCCGGTCTAGGCCAGGAGGCTCAGGGCGAGCCGCGATACCTCGCCCGGAGCCACAGCCTTCCGATCAGTACGTCGGCCCGGAGCCATCTCGCTCGGCCAGCAAGCATGCCGTTTGGGGCCCCCGCATGCTCGGTCAGCGTGGAGGTCACTCGGCACCTCGTTCGGTCAGCGCGGGTGGATGCTCAGCGCAGCACCCCAGTACGTGTTCCTCCGGTAGTACGGCCGTTGCGAGATACGCGGCCAACCTGGTCAAGACAGTGGGCTCGGGCCGTCGTCCCCAACCGGCCACAGTATGGCGGCTTGGGAATGTACGACGGCTCGGAGCCCTGCGCCCGATACGCCAGAAATGCCGCCTCGGTACTGTCGTGTCCCGGACCTGGGACACGACGGTTCTCCCGATAGTGCGGGCGGCCGAAGAGTACGGGCGGCCGAGAAATGCCAGCGCCTGGAGCGAGGAAGCGCTCGAAGAGCCCAGGTGTCTCCAAGAGCCCAAGTGTCTTGAAGAGTGCGCGCCCGCCAAAGCTGGCGAGCACGCCGAGACGACGGGCATTCGAAGCCGGCGAACACCCGACGTCAGCGAGCACCCGTCATAAGCGAGCGTCCGATGCAGGCGAGCGTCCGATGCATGCGAGCGTCCGATGCATGCGAGCGTCCGGAACA
The DNA here is from genome assembly GCF_039539705.1 of Nonomuraea rosea. Taxonomy (NCBI): domain Bacteria; kingdom Bacillati; phylum Actinomycetota; class Actinomycetes; order Streptosporangiales; family Streptosporangiaceae; genus Nonomuraea; species Nonomuraea rosea. The sequence goes on from NZ_BAABDQ010000038.1 coordinate 15,550, forward strand.
GGCTGACATCCGAGGCGGACTGACGCTCTGGGAGGGCCCGACGCCTGAGAAGGGCCGACGCCTGACGCGCTGAGCCCGTCCAGACGTCTGGCGCGGAAATCGTGGGCCTGGAAGATCGAGCACACGGCCACGGCGCCTGAGGTGCCGGCCGAGCTGCCTGCGCCGCCGCGAACGACAGCGCCGCACCCGAACACCTCCTCCCCCGCCTCGAACCCCTCACCATCTGGCCCCAGTGCCGACGACGTCGGTGCCCGGAACATACGGGACGTTCGGCGGCAGAGTGCCAAGGGGGCGGCGGGGTTGATCGCGGCCGTCCAGACCCGTATCTGGAGCTGGGTCAGGGTGGGCAGGCTCGGGGCCGTACTGCTTCGCCACCAGAGCATGGGGCCGCCGTCACGATGAGGTCGGCAGACTCAAATATGCGGATATACACCGGCCTGAGCAAAGAGCGGAAACCGTCTCGGTAGCGGATGCGAATGTCGGGAGGCCGTGCTTGCGAATGGTCCGCAGGCGAAAAGCTGCCTCGCGGAGTGCTGGAGCGAGAGGGAACGGCCGAGCAGCACGAGATCATCGCGTAGCGGCGCTGTCTGCATCCGTCGTGATCGCCGCGGCCGCGGCTTCCGCTCAATTGCTGTCGCGGTGATGGGGGCGTTCCGGATGTCTGAGGACGAATGGAATCGCGTAGAGCAGCCATGAACGCGCAGGTCAGAGATTGTCGGTGGGCGTTGATACAACGGTTGCGGAGGTTGCCGATGCGAGTCAAAGACCTGTCCAAGCGCGACCGGCCGCGCGAGCGACTCATGGCCAGCGGGGCCGCCGCGCTGGCCGATTGGGAGTTGCTGGCCGTGCTGCTCGGCTCGGGATTCCGGGGGTCGAGCGCCCTGGACCTGGCCACCCAGGTGATCGAGCACTGCGGAGATCTCGATGCGCTCAGCCGCTCCGAGCCGCATCGGTTACTCGCCGTGCCCGGGCTCGGCCCGGCCAAGGCCGCGCGGGTGAGCGCTGCCTTTCATCTCGTACGCCGGGCGGACGCCTCGCCCGAGCGCCAACGGATCTCCAGCACGTCCGACCTGGCCCAAGTCTGCGCACCGCTGTTGCAAGGCCGGCAGCAGGAGCGGCTCGTCGTGGTGGCCTGCGATACCGGCGGCAGGGTGCTGAAGCGTTCGGTGCTGACGGAAGGTGCGAGCGACCATACGGCGATTCCGATTCGTGAGGTGATCAGGGAAGTGCTCACCTCGGGCGGAGCGGCGTTCGGTGTCGCACACAACCATCCGGGCGGGTCCCTCGACCCGAGCCCGTCCGATGTTGAGGCCACGGTGCAGCTCGCCGAGGCCGCCGACACGGTCGGGTTGCGGCTTCTTGACCACCTGATCATCACAGATGGGGCCTGGCGGCGAATCCCCACGTAAATCGATTCCAGCGCGAATGATGAGCTCAGCAAACGCCAAAGGGAATGATCCTGGATATTGCACCGAACAGCAGTTTCTCAAAGGATGACCATGAGAATCTAATCGCGCGGGTAGGCCGTTATGGACGTCAGCCGGCCGTTACTCGCCGTGGCGTGGTCCTGCGCTTCCCGGAGGGCGCACAATCACGCCACGGAGACGTGTGATCCCAGGCGAAGCCCACTTGATCAGGGTCGGATCGGGCAGGCGCATCGCCTGGGATCACACGAAAGTGACCAGGTGGGGGCGGGTGATCCGCCCCATCCTCCCTGATCCGCCCTTGGAGCCGGTCGACGGCTGAACCGATCATGTCCACCATCCGTGCCAAGGGACATGATCGCGCGCATATTCGCCGTACTCGTCTTGGTCACGGCCTCGCTGGTGGTCTCCGCCGGCACGGCGGAGGCCTGCCAGTGCCTGCGCTCCTCACCGCAGCGCCACATGAAGCGGGCGGACGCTGTCTTCACTGCCACGGTGATGCGGGTTCGTCCGCTGGAACGAAAGGTCACCGCCACGCTCCGCGTCGATCACGTGTACAAGGGCGGCGCCGGCGCGATGATCGATGTGTCGACTCGTGCGGAGGGGCCGGCCTGCGGATACGAGTTCGTCGAGGGCATGCGCTATCTGGTGTTCGGGGCGCAGGAGGCGGAAGGGCTGGCCACGTCGTCGTGCTCCGGCAACACGAGCATTCCCGCTGGGGAGCTGCCGCTGCGGCTGTCCGATGTTCGGGACGACATGGCGCTCGCCTCGGAGCTGATCAGCGCCCTGGGCGAGGCTACCCGGGTGCAAGCCGCCGAGCCCGTGATCGCCCTGGTCTCGGCGGTTGCGAGGGCGCGATTGGCTGCTCTGCGGGTGCAGCTCGAACAGCAGTGAACGCGTCTTCGTCGAAGGGAAGGCACGGCAAAGACAAGACTTGCCGCGAAGTTTGCGTAGGGAGTAAGAGCGCGAGTTTGTGGCGAGTTAGGAACTTTGGGCATTCAGGGGCCGTAGACCCGCTTTGATCTAAAGGGCTCCTCTGGCGTGATCGGCCGCTGGTTCCTGCGCATACGTTCGTGGTCAGTCAGGGAGTCTCCGCCCCCCGCCGACATACGTGGATGGTTTGCGAGGTGTGGGCAGATGGTCTTGTTCGCCGAACCCCTCAGCTACTAGAGACCTCGTCCCACCGGCGATCTTCTCTACACCGCGACGAATAAAACCACACCCGTACACGCTGACGTCCGATCGCCAGAGCCATGGACTCTTTGCCACTATGTGCTCACAGAAAGTGGGGCCGAGCCACCAAGGGCTCGAAGCCCTCCGGCTACCGCGAAGGTAGGGGGACACATGGACGTAGAGGCGGAAATTCTCGACTTGCAGCTCCGTGTCGGAATCCTCGAAGCGAGCATCCGTCCCGAGGGCGCGACGTCCGGCGACTTGAGAGGGCGAGATCAGCACGGGAGCCTCCCGACGGACAGATGCGCCCATAAGGAGGCCATCCAGTCCGATCTTCTGACGACGTCGATCGCTGTCGCCGAGGTGCGGGCCGAGGTCGCAGACGTACGGATGGAAATGAGCCAGGACTTCGCGGCCCTCGGTCTCGAGATCACCGGCCTTCGACGGCAGACCAACGAGAACTTCGCATGCGCTCGGCACGAGATGACGCAAAAACTGGACTCTCTACGGTGCGAAATGATCGAGCTAGGCCTTAGGCTTGATCGGTTGCTGGAGAACGACAGTGCCTAGGACCGGCGTGAGCCCTCGATCTTGGGGGCTCACGCCGGGCACTTACGAATCAGGCTGCCTTTCGAAACAGGTCGACCCAGCGGCAAGGTCAGGGCGATGTCCCTATTGGTCTGATCATTGGCGTATTTACCGCAGTCCAGGCTAGTTGAGGCGCGACATGCCACGGTCTGGGCAATCTTTCTCCTACTGTTCTCACGCTGGAGCGCATACAAGTCGGGGTCCCTGGTCCCGATCGGCTGCGACGGAGGGCATCCAGGCAGCACAATGTTGTTCGCGGCCATCGCCTTGTTTTCCTTCGTTCTCGATAGACCCTCGAAGGATCACGCGATGGCCGTCACCATTTCACGACATGATCGCCGGAATCCACCCGAGCATGTACATGCCTTCGGCCGGGACTTGAGCTGACAGGGCGGCAGTCGCAAGTCGGCTGACCGAACCGGGGGCGGGCGTCACCGTGTCAGCGGCGATCGTGTGGCGGTACATGGAGGAGATGGCGACGCTGGTGTCGACGCGCTCGCCCAACGCGCTGTGTCAGACGATTCGGGATGGGCTGCACTGCCTGGTGCCGGACGGGACGTCGATCCCCACCGACCGGATCAAGGCTGACTGATCCCGCCTTCCGGCTGATGCACAAGAGAACCTGTACGGCGCCGACCGACCTGGTGTCATCGGCTGGCGGAAGGTCGTCCGCTGGTCGAACGTGACTTGCTCTGCCGAGGGCCTGATGCGCGCTCAGGCGTCCTCCTGGTGGGTGAGCGCGCCTGATGCGTGCAAAGGCGTCCTCATGGTGGTGAGCGGAGACGCCCTCAGCTTCTTCCAAACCCACGGAGCTGGGAGGATTGCAGTTGACGTGTTGAAGCGCTTATCTCGGAAGCCGACTGCAGGGGCACCGACGCCGTATGCGATGACGTGCGCGGCTTCGGCGGCGGCGTGCTGATCGCGGATGAGACCGGCTTGGTCGAGAAGGGCTTCCGCTCGGCCAGGGTCAGAGGCGCCCTGGGCCGGGTCGCGGACTGTCCGATCGGCGTGTTCCTTGCCTGCACCACCGCGCACGGGCTGTCGGGCATGTCGTCGCGGACCTCGCGGTGGGGGCAGGGACGCCGAGGCCGGCCTGGCGGATCTCAGCGGAGGGCGTTCGGCTGCCGGCCACGAAGTCGGGGGCTGTTGGGCCCGGCAGGCGCTAGTGCGTTGGGATGACGCCTGCCGGGAGATGAACAGGCACGGCCCGAATCATGCCTGTCCGAGTGAACGGGTGCAGTCGGGTGACTGCGAGCCCGTATAGCCATGGCTCCGTGAGCACCTGAAGTCCCTCGTACACGGAAGCCATGTCGCCCGGCTCGTTGGCGGCAGGTCTGAGCCGGGAGTCTTTGGCGATTGTGGGGAAGCCGGGGGGCCGTCAGCGAGGTTGCGGAGGGGTCGGTTCCCGAAATCGACTGGGGTGGGTGCCGGTCAGGGGGAGGTGGGCCGACGGCAGGTTGCCGAGGTACGAACGCCTTCATCGTCCTCGGGTCGTCTGCGCGGCGCGGTGATTTCGAACGACGACGGCGATGGCGGAGGATCTTCCGGCTCTTCAGCTGGGTGTTCGCGCGTTCGGCCGTGGTGATGGTCTCGGTCCGGGGGTGCGTCGGAGGTCTACGGGATCGTCCCGCCTTGTGAGGCGATGACCTGGGTGTTCGTGCCGTGTGCGCGATGTTTGCCGGAGAGAAGCGAGGGCGATTGGGGCGGCTTGTGGTGCCGGCCAGTCACAGGGTTCAGGGTTGAGTGCGACGAATCGGCGGGATTTCAGGCCCTTGGAGGTGATGGGAGTGAATGCGGTGATCAATCCGCCTACCAGGGGTTTCTCTATGTCATCGGACGAATGCCGGGCTCGCGATCATCTGCAACCAGCAGTGCGCGACCAGGGGATGGGGCTCAGCAAGAAAGCGGCCGATGTGCGCGGGCGGGCGAGGGGATCCGAGAAACGGAGGGTCTCGAAGGGAGATGTAAGGGCACGGTCGCTTTCTACGCGAGATCCAGTAGGCGGCGCCAGACGGTATGCACTTCCACGCCGGATCTCGTGATGTATTCCTCGATCGTCGCCTCTTTGCCTTTCCTGGTCATCTTGCGGATGAATGTGACGCCACCCGACTGGCACAATTCGTAGACGACCGGCCTGCATTCGCAGGTGTAGTCCCGGATGCGGACTTGGCCGTGCGGCCTTTCGGGTGTCCAGGTGATGGCGGTGCGCGCGAGTGCTGCGGCGGATACGTGCCGACCATGGAGGTCGCCCTCTTCCCAACTCATGGCTTCACTATAGCCCAGCCGTCTTTGCAGGTCTAGTGGCCGTATCCATGGGTCTGCCGAGCGTTCCTTTTTGGTAGTGCATGTACGGTTTGGTCTATAATCCGGGCGTGCTAGATCGCGAAGGGCCCGTGCCTCTCTACAAGCAGGTCGCCGACATGGTCCGCGATCAGATTGAACGTGGAGAGCTCAAAGCAGGCGATCCCGTACCAAGCGAGGCCACCCTCGAAAAGGACTACGAAATCGCCCGGACGACCGCGCGGCGAGTGGCGCGGGAACTGCGCGAAATGGGGCTGGCGTACACGGTTCAGGGCGAAGGAACGTTCGTCGGCCGGCCGGGCACTCCGCGCTCGCCCGCGAAGCTGCCGCTCTATCAGAAGATCGCGGAAGAGGTCGCTCAGCGTATCCAGCGCGGGGAGATCGCGCCGAACAGGGCCATTCCCGGTGAAAAAGTTATGATGCGCCAATACGGCGTGGCCAAGGTGACGGTACGCCAGGCCGTTGCGCATCTCCGGGAGCAGGGATGGGTGTTCACCGTCCCTTATCGGGGCACATATGTGACCAGTCCAGAGAAATGGCCCATAAACCAGGGTTCCTAATCCCCCTCCCTTTCTCTGTTGTGTTGTATACCCTTGAGGGGTGCTGAATCGCGAGGGCGACACGTACCTCTATCTCCAGATCAGTGAGGTCATCAAGTCGCGCATAATGGCCGAGCTCTCCCCTGGAGATCTTGTGATCAGCGAGGCGGGCATCCAGCGGGAGTTCAAGGTGGCGCGCACGACTGCGCGGCGGGCGATTCGCGTGTTGCGCAATCAGGGGTTCGTGCACACCCGCCAGGGCGAGGGCACGTTCGTCAGCGCTCCCGATGCGAGAGGACGTCCTGCGGATCCGCAGACGCCGATTTATCAGCTCATCGCTGAGGAGATCAGGAAGCGGATCAAGGCCGGTGAGCTGGCTCCGCGTCAGGCGATTCCGAGTGAGATCGGGCTGGTGCGGCAGTACGGCGTCGCGCGTGAGACGGTGCGCCGGGCCGTGACGCTGCTGCGGGAGCAGGGCTGGGTGTGCAGCGTTCCGCACCGTGGGAGCTACGTCGCGCCCCAGGAGTCGTGGCCAAGCAAGTGATGGCTCGGCGCAGCCGACGGTCCAGCGCAGCTGACGGCTCGCACAAGTGACGGCCCGCCGAACAACGGCCGGCCAAGCAAGTGATGGCCCGGCAGGTGGCGGCCCCCGAAGCCGCCCCTCCTCAGCACAGCGCGACGGGTTCAGAAGACCGGGATGATCTCCTCCGGGTCGATGAAGTCCACCGGCACCCCCTCCAGGTCCAGCTCGGGAATGGCCGGGAAGGCGATCCCCCACCGCTCGACGATCGCACGAACCTTGGCCATGGCCACCCGCCAGTTCTCCGCCTGCTCCTCGTACGACAGCACCCCCAGCCCCGCCTGCCTGGCGTGGTCCATGAGGACCCGGTGGTTGGCCAGGAAGTACGGCGGCAGCTCCCAGAACCCTTCCGGCGGCTCCCAGAGGATCATGCTGAGGAAGACGAACCCCGCCCTGAGCTGGCGGGTGATCAGGACGCGGGTGTCATCCGTGAGGCCCGGCCACTCGTTCTCGAGAATGGTCATGCAAATCTGCAAATGTCGGGACTCGTCCCGGCCGATGCGCTGGAACATCTCGCGGAAGACCGGATGCCCGGTGCCCGAGGCCATGCCCCTGAACAACGTCGACGCGGCCATCTCACCCATCATGAAGCTGGTGAACAGCACCGGCAGCGAGTATCTGCCGACCGCCGAGGTGTAGCCGGTCCAGTAGCGGCCGCCGTTGTGGTAGAGCCAGCCGATGTTGTTGTGGGCGGCCGTTTCGAGGTCGTCCGACGGGGTCCAGTTGAGCGGGCCGCCGGGCCAGAGCTTGGCGATGGTGCGCTGGCAGCACTCCTCGTGGTTCATCTCGTCACGGGTGATGGAGAAGAAGCACTTCCTGACCGGGTCCTCTTCGTGCTTCTCGAAGGCCTGGATGGTGGCGCGGGCGAACACGGCGGGTCCTGAGGCGTCGAAGTTGGCCAGGACCGCGAACCAGTACATGATGCCCAGGCGCTGCTCCCTGGTGAAGTCGTCCGCGTTCAGGCCGTCCCATGGGAGGTCGGCCGGGTTCCAGAGCATGCGCTTGGACTTTTCGTAGATGGCCGCGAGCTTCTCCGTCTCGACGCGCCATTCCATGGGATAGATGTTGGGCTGCGGGATCTCCGGGGCCGGCCAGAAGCCGCCTTCGGGGATCGTGAGGTCCGCCATTGTGACACCTCCAATCTCATCCTGCGGGGCGGCGTCACGGCTTTCAAGTACGGGCGCGCTGGGTGATTGCCACACAGACCAGTACGGCCAGGGCGGCGACCACCGTGGCCGCGCCGAATCGCTCCCCCATCAGGAACCAGGCCCAGATGAGCGTCAGGAGAGGCTGGGTGAGCTGGGTCTGGCCGGCCCTGGCGATGCCGCCGGCGGCGAGGCCCGCGTACCAGGGGATGAAGCCCAGGAACATGGAGACCACGGCCACGTAGGCGAAGCCCGCGACGGCTTGGGGGCCCGGGGTGATGGGCGTGGTCAAGGCCAGGAACACGGTCACGGGAGCCGTCAGCGGGAGCGAGAGCACGAGGGCGTGGGAGATGACCTGCCAGCCCGGGGTCTGCCTGGACAGGCGGCCGCCCTCGGTGTAGCCGACCGCCGCCGACAGGAGCGCGCCGACCAGGAGGAGGTCGGACCAGGAGGTCGCGCCCTCCTCGTGCTGGGTGAGGGTGAAGGCGGTGATGGCGACGGCGCCCGCCGTACAGGCCGTCCAGAACAGCGGGCGGGGGCGTTCACCGGCCCGCAGGACGGCGCAGGCGGCCGTGGCGGCGGGGAGCAGGGCGATGACCACGGCGGCGTGGGCCGTGCTCGCGCCCAGGTCCAGGGCCAGGCCGCTGAAGACGGGAAAGCCGAAGACGACGCCCAGGGAGATGAGGGCGTAGGCGGGCCACAGGTGTTTCGGCGGGAGAAGAGGGCGGCGGGTGGCCTTGAGGCAGGCCGCGGCTATCGCGCCGGCCAGGGCCGCCCGGCCGATGGCGACCAGCCATGGGTCGAAGCCCTGCATCGCGTAGACGGTGGCGGGGAAGGAGCCGGAGAAGGCCAGCACGCCGAGGAAGGCCAGCGCCGTGCCGCGCCGGGCGCTGGGAAGCCGGACGCTCGGAGCGGGGACAAAAGGGAGCGCTACTCCGCGGGAGACAGTAGCACTATTCTCTTCTTTCATGAACAACGATAGCAGTATCGCTCAGATCGCCGCGATGCTGCGCGAAGAGGCCACGCGCCTCGGGCCCGGGGCGCGGCTCCCGTCCAGCCGGGAGATCATGCGCACGCATGGCGTCAGCCCCGTGACGGTCGCCCGCGCCATCGGGCAGCTGGCCGCCGAAGGACGGGTGGTGACGAGGCCGGGCAACGGGGTGTTCGTCACCCAGCGTGTCCTCGGCGGGCAGGACGCGACCGATCTGTCCTGGCAGACGGTCGCCCTGGGTGATCGAGTGGTCGACGAGGGCCCCATCACGACGCTGCTGGGGCAGGCGGCCGAGGGGGTGGTGCCGCTGACCGGCGGGTATCTGCGCCCAGGGCTGCGGCCCGACAAGCAGCTGGGGGCCGCGGCGGCGCGGGCCGTGCGCAGGCCGGACGCCTGGGCCATGCCGCCGCTCGCCGGGCTCGTCGAGCTGCGCCGGTGGTTCGCGGCGCAGGCCGGGGGCGAGGTGAGCGCGGCGGACGCGCTGATCGTGAGCGGCGGGCAGGCGGGGCTCACGCACGCGTTCAGGGCGCTGGCCGCTCCGGGCACGGCGGTGCTGGTCGAGACGCCCACGTACCCGGGAGCGCTGGCGGCGGCGCGGGCGGCGGGGCTGCGTACCGTCGCCGTGCCCATCGACCGGCACGGTGTACGGCCGGAGCTGCTGGCCGAGGCGTTCGCCGTCACCGGGGCCAGGGTGTTCCTCTGCCAGCCCACCCTGCAGAACCCGACGGGGGCGACCCTGCCGGTCGAGCGGCGGGAGCAGGTGCTGGAGGTGGCGCGGGCGGCGGGCGCGTTCGTGATCGAGGACGACTTCGCCCGCCACCTGACCGAGCGGCCGCCTCCGTCGCTGGTGTCCCTGGACCGGCACGGCACCGTGGTGCACCTGGGCTCGCTGACGAAGATCCTCTCACCGAGCATGCGAGTGGCGGCCGTCATCGCCAGGGGCCCCGCCGCCCACCGGCTGCGGGCGAGCCAGTGCGTGGAGTCGTTCTTCGTGGCGCGTCCGCTGCAGGAGACGGCGCTGGAGTTCGTCGGGTCGCCCGCCTGGCGGCGGCATCTCGCGGCGGTGCACGCCGAGATCGCGATCCGGCGCGACGCGCTCGCCGCCGCGCTGGCCGCGCGCCTGCCGGAGGCCGAGGTGCACCTGCTCCCGATCGGCGGGATGCACCTGTGGGTACGGCTGCCCGCCGAGACCGACGAGGGCGAGCTGGTCGAGGCGGCCAGGCGGAACGGGGCGCTGGTGAGCCCCGGCCGGATGTACTACCCGTCGGAGCCACCCGGGCCGCGCATCCGGGTGACGCACATGGCCGCCGCGCATCTGCCGGAGCTCCACGAAGGGGTACGCCGGCTCGCCCAGGCCCTGGCCGACGTCTCCCGGAGGTGAATCGATCATGAAGCCCAGTAGAGTGATCGGTATGCCGTTCTCCGCAGAGCAGACGCAGGGTGTGGAGGCGGAGAAACTCCCGGGCGCAGAGCTCGTACGAGACTTCCTGAACACCCACGACGTCGAAGCCGAGACCGACGAGCTGTCCTCCCCCGCCGAGCTGGTCCTCTGGCTGCGCGAACGCGGCCTCGCCGGACCGCACGACAGCGCAGCCGACGAGGACCTCCCCCTCGCGCTCGCCCTCCGCGAAGGTCTCAGGGCCGCGCTCAGGCGCGAGAGCGCCGACCTTCCCTCGCTGCCGCTCAGAGTCGAGGCGACGGGCGACGGGCTCCGGCTGGTCCCCGCGGGGGACGGCGTGCGGGCCGGGCTGGCCGGGATCGCCGTGGCGGCCGTGCGGGCGCCGTGGGACCGGCTCAAGGTGTGCTCGGAGGCGACCTGTCAGTGGGCGTTCATCGATTCGTCGCGGAACCGTTCCCGCTCGTGGTGCTCTATGCGGGTATGTGGCAACCGCACCAAGACACGCGCTTACCGGGCGAGGAAGCGGGGTTCGCGTCGTCTCCAAGGGTCAAACACCGATACGGTGTAACTCGTGCCTTGTGGCATGGACAGCAGGCGAAGGAGCGGGCCGAGATGGCAGACGTAGGCGTCCGGGCGGCCCGGCGCGAGGATGTGCTTCAGGTTGCGAATACGCAGATCCGCGCCTGGCGCTACGGCTATCGGGAGTTCCTGCCCGAGGGGCCACTTGAGCAGATGACCGGGGCGGCGGCCGAGAAGATGTGGCTGCGCCAGTGGGACGAGGCGATCGTCGCCCCGCCCTCCCCCAGGCACCGGGTGCTGGTGGCGGTGGAGACCATCCTCGACACCGAGGGCTTCCCCGCGCTCGGCGCGGGCGGCAGTGCGGCGCTGACCACCCCCCGTGGTGGCGAGCGCGTGGTCGGCCTGGCCTCACACTCCCCTGCCGAGGATCCCGATCTCGACCCCAGCGTGGTGGCCGAGATGCTGACCCTGCTGGTCGACCCCGACTTCGTGCGCAGAGGCCACGGCAGCCGGCTGCTCAACGCCACTGTCGACTACCTGCGCGACGACGGCTTCCGTCAGATCGTCACCTGGGTCTTCGCCGACAACCACGCGGTGCTCGGCTTCCTGGAGTCGGCGGGCTGGGGCGAGGACATGGCCGAACGCGTACTCGACATGGGCCGCCCGATCCGCATGGTCAGGCTCACCACGGACATCAGCTAGAGGTAGAACGACATGGCAACCCCCGGCCAGTGGATCGCCGGCGCCCGCCCGCGCACGCTCCCCAACGCCATCGTGCCCGTCATGGTGGGCACCGGCGTGGCGATCGGCGAAGGCGGCTTCGTGTGGTGGCGGGCGATCCTGGCACTGTTCGTGGCGCTTTCCCTGCAGATCGGCGTCAACTACGCCAACGACTACAGCGACGGCATCCGCGGCACCGACGACCAGCGGGTCGGCCCGATGCGGCTGGTGGGCTCGCGGGCGGCCACGCCGCGGCAGGTGCTGACGGCGGCGCTCGGCTGCTTCGCGCTCGCGGCGGTGCTGGGGCTCGTCCTGGTCGTCGTCACGCAGGCATGGTGGATCCTGCTGGTGGGCGCCGCGTCGATCGCGGCCGCCTGGTTCTACACCGGCGGCAAGCGCCCTTACGGCTACCGCGGGCTGGGCGAGCTGGCCGTGTTCGTGTTCTTCGGGGTTGTGCCCGTGGTCGGCACGGCGTACGTGCAGACGGAGTCGCTGAGCTGGCCGGCGTTCCTGGCCTCGATCCCGGTGGGGCTGCTGTCGTGCTCGATGCTCGTGGTCAACAACCTGCGTGACGTGGGCACCGACGGCGAGTCGGGCAAGCGCACGCTGGCCGTGGTGCTGGGGCCCGAGCGCACTCGCGCGCTGTACGTGGCCTGCCAGGTCGTGCCGTTCGCGGTGGCGATCACGATGATCCCCCTGACGCCGTGGGCCGCGCTCGTGCTGCTGGCCCTGCCGCTGGCGGTCACCCCGATCAGGACGGTCCTGGGCAAGGCGGTCGGCCCCGCGCTGATCGCGGTGCTGCAGCAGACCGGCAAGCTGCAGATGGCGTACGGCCTGCTGTTCGCCGTGGGGCTGGCGATCATCTTCTAAGGTGGGACGATGAAGGACTTCATCGCCGGGCTGCCCAAATGCGAGCTGCACCTGCACATCGAGGGCACGCTGGAGCCCGAGCTCAAGTTCGAGCTGGCCGGGCGCAACGGGATCGAGCTCCCCTGCTCCTCCGTGGAGGAGCTGCGGGCCGCCTACACCTTCGACGACCTGCCGTCCTTCCTGAAGATCTATTACGAGGGCATGCAGGTGCTGCGCACCGAGCCCGACTTCTACGACCTGGCCATGGCCTACCTGCGCAAGGCCGCAGAGCAGAACGTGCGATACGCGGAGATCTTCTTCGACCCGCAGGCGCACACCTCGCGCGGAGTGCCGTTCGACCTGGTGATCCGCGGGCTGCGGCGGGCGCTGATGGACGCGGAGGCGCAGCTCGGCGTGCGGGCGCAGCTCATCATGTGCTTCCTGCGCGACTTCCAGGCCGAATACGCGATGGCCACGCTGCTGGAGTCGCTGCCGTACAAGGAGTGGATCGCCGGCGTCGGGCTGGACTCCGACGAGAAGGGCAACCCGCCGGCCAAGTTCGCCGCCGTGTACGACCGCGCCAGGCAGGAGGGCTATCTCCTGACCATGCACTGCGACGTCGACCAGGACGACGCGGTCGAGCACATCCGCCAGGCCGTCGAGGACATCGGCGTCAACCGGATCGACCACGGCGTCAACATCCTTGAGGACCAGCGGCTGGTGGAGGTGGTGCTGGAGCGCGGCATGGGGCTGACCTGCTGCCCGATCTCCAACGGCTACGTCACCGACTCGATGAAGGCCGAGGGCATCCGCAAGCTCATGGACCTCGGCGTGCGCGTGACGGTCAACTCCGACGATCCCGCCTATTTCGCTGGCTACGTCCAGGAAAACCTCGAAGCCCTGCAGGACGCGCTGCAGCTCAGCCGGGAGGAGCTGGCGCAGCTCGAGCGCAACGCCTTCGAGATCACCTGGCTGCCCAGGCATGTGAAGGACGCTTATCTGGCCGAGGTGGACGCATACCTCTCCTGAAGGCATGCCCGATCCTCCCTCGGAGCGACTAGCCTGGGAGTCTCCACAGGGCCAGTCTTTGCGGTCAAGTGGTCCGCCGCCGGCAAGCGCGAGGGAACCGTTGGACCGGTCATATGTGCCCACCGACATCGAGGATTTCGATCGGGCACTCACCGAATGCGTCGCCATCGTGTCCAGGGCGATGCCCGACTCCCCCATGGTCAGCATCGCGGTCTGCGAGCAGGCCGGCCTGCGCACGGTGGTCTCCTCGCACGCGAAGGCCGAGCTGTTCGACGAGCTGCAGTCGGCTGCCGGGCAGGGGCCGATCCTCGACGCGATCGACAGCGGGCTCGCGGTGTCGGCGGACGATCTGACGGCCGACCCTCGCTGGCGGCGCTTCATCGCCGATTCGCCCGAGGTCCTGAGCCTGCATTCGGAGCCGCTGGAGTGGGAAGGGAGCCCGTTCGGCGCGCTCACCCTCTACTCGGGCGACGCCGGCGGGTTCGCCGACGCGACCCGGATCGCCGTGCGGGTGACCGCCGAGCACATCTCCCTGCTCTACCGCACGGCGCTCGACGCGGCCCGGATGCGGGAGATCGCGGCGCAGCTCAAGGACGCGCTCAGCACCCGGGCGATCATCGACCAGGCGCTCGGCGTCGTCATGGCGCAGCGCCGGTGCACCTCCCACCAGGCCTTCGAGATCCTGCGCAACGTCTCCCAGACCAAGAACGTCAAGCTGTACCAGGTCGCGGCCACGATCGTGGAGACGGTGAGCGGCGAGCCGCCGCAGCGGCCGCGCTGGGAGGAGCCGCCGGGAAAGCCCGCGACCCGTCACCGGTCCTAGCGGTGCGCTGATGCCCCGCGGCGCAGGGCATGATGGGGGAAGCTTTCCGAGGAAGGGACCCAGCGTCGTGCGGCAGGAGAAGACCCCCGTTGTGGCGGTGACCCCGGGGCCGGCCGCGGGGGTGCGGGGGGCGATCGCCGGCAACCTGCGGCGCACCCGGCTGGCGCGCGGGTTCAGCGTGCGGGAGCTGGCCGAGCTGACCGGCGTGAGCAAGGCGCTCATCTCGCAGATCGAGCGGGGTGTCGCCAATCCGACGATCGAGGTGCTGACCCGGCTGGCGGCCTCGCTCGACCTCACGTTCGCGGAGCTGACCAGGACCCACCTGGCGGGGCCCGAGGTGATCCGGCGGGGCGAGGGCGTGCCGCAGGTGGTGGGTGACACGACCGTGCGCAGCCTGTTCGCGGCGCCGGACCGGCGGCGGTTCGAGCTGGCCGAGGGCGACCTGCCGCCGATGACGCGCAGCGCCAAGAGCGCGCACGGGCGCGGGTCCGTGGAGCACGCCTACGTGGTGTCCGGCGAGGTGAGCGTGGAGAGCGACGCGTGGGAGGTGCGGCTGGGCGAGGGGGACGCGGTGCGGTTCGCGGCCGAGCTGGACCACGTCTACGTCACGGGCGCGGCCGGGTGCCGGGTGCTGACGCTGATCTCGTTCTCGGAAGACTAGCCCCGTACGTCAGCCTGGCCAGCCGCCGGCTCCGTCGGGGACGCTCGCGAGCAGCTCCCTGGTGTAGGCGTGGCCTGGGTCGTCGAGCACCTGATCCACCTGGCCGCTCTCCACGCACTCGCCGGCCCGCAGGACGTAGAGCCGGTCGGCGAGCTGGCGGACCACGGCCAGGTCGTGGGTGATGAACAGCAGCCCCATCGACAGCCGCTCGCGCAGCCCGGCGAGCAGCGTCAGCACCTGGGCCTGCACGGACACGTCCAGCGCCGAGACGGGCTCGTCGCAGACCAGCAGCCTGGGCTCGCCGGCCACCGCCCTGGCGATGGCCACCCGCTGCCGTTCGCCGCCCGACAGGTTCGCGGGGCGCAGGGCGGCGAGGGCGGGGTCGAGGCCGACCAGCTCCAGGAGCCCGCCGACGTCCGCCGGGCGGCCGTCGGCCACGAGGGCCTCCTTGAGGGTCGCGCCGACCGTACGGGCGGGGTTGAGCGTCGAGTACGGGTCCTGGAAGATCATTTGTGCGGTACGGCGCGCCTGGCGGACCGCTTGGCGGCTCATCCCGGCGTAGTCGGAGCAGTCCGCGCCGCCCAGCAGGATGGTGCCCGCGTCGGGCCTCTCCAGGCCGGTCACGCACCTGGCCAGGGTGGTCTTGCCGGAGCCCGACTCGCCTACGACGGCCACGATCTCGCCTGGGGCGACGGTCAGGCCGACGCCTGCCAGGGCGGGCCGGGTCGTCCCCGGGTACGTCTTGCGCAGGTCGCGGACGTCGAGCACCGGGGCCGCCGGGGCGCGTACGGGGGCCGTGACGCCCGGCGGGGGCGGCGGCGCGGCGGGCAGCTCGCCGGCCAGGACACACGCGGACAACCGCCCGCCATAACCGGGCGCGGCGGGGCCGGTCGGGGCGGACCCGAGCGGGGTGGGTGCCGGTTTGAGTGTGGGGGTTCCCGCGCGGCATTCGGCGACGGCGTGTGCGCACCGGTCGGCGAAGCCGCATCGCCCCGCCACCGCGTCGTGCGCCGGCACCGAGCCGGGTACGGCGGGGATGACCGCCAGGCGCCGGTCGGCGGGCGGCTCGGCGGCCAGCAGCGCCCGCGTGTACGGATGCCGCTGCTCCTCCCGCAACGCACCGGCCGGCCCCACCTCCATGATCCGCCCCGCGTACATGACCACCACCCGGTCGCACATCGAGAACGCCAGCCGCAGATCATGCGTGATCAGCAGGAACGTCATGTCCCGCGCCCGCTGCACGCCCCGGATGAGCGCCAGGACCTCCCGCTGCGTGGTCGCGTCGAGCGCGGTGGTCGGCTCGTCGGCCACCAGGATCCGCGGTGCCGCCGCGAGCGCCGCGGCGAGGCCGACGCGCTGCCGCATCCCTCCGGAGAGCTGGAACGGGTATCGCCCCGCCACCTCGGCCGCCAGCCCCACCTCGGCCAGCAGCCTGGGCACCTCGCTCTTCGGATCGGCGTCGGCCGGCAGCCCGTCCGCGATCTGCCTGCCGGCCTTGCGCAACGGGTTGAGCAGCGTGAACGGGTCCTGCATGAGCAGCGACACCGTGCCGCCGCGCAGCCGCCGCAGGGCACGGGGGTCGTCGTCCACCCGCTGCCCGTCGATGACCACCTGCCCGGACTGCTCCAGCCCGGCCGGCAGCAGCCCGAGCAGCGCGCGCACGGTCAGCGACTTGCCCGATCCCGACTCGCCCACGATCGCCACCGACTCCCCCGGCGCGACCTCGAAGGACACGTCGGAGAGCAACGTACGCCCCGAGGCGGGCTGGCCTACGGTGAGGCCCTGTGCGCGCAGCATGTCAGCGTGCCCTTCCGCGCCGGTCGACGCGCTCGTGCAGCCAGTCGCCGACCACGTTCAGCGCGGCGGCGGTGGCGATGATCGCCAGGCCGGGTGCGATGACGGCCCACGGGTTGGCCAGGAGCTGGGTACGGTTGTCGGCCAGCGTCCGCCCCCAGTCGGGCGACCCGGCGGGCACGCCCAGCCCGAGGAACGACAGGGACGAGAGCGACACCAGTGCGTACGCGAAGTTGACGAACGCGCCGGCCAGGCTGACGGAGGCGATGTTCGGCCAGATGTGCCTGGTCATGATGCGCCAGGAGGACAGGTTCTTGAGCAGGGCGGCCTCGACGTAGGGGCGGTGCCGCTGCTCCAGCGCCGCGCCGCGGACGACCCGCGTGTCCGTGGGCGCGAACAGCACCACCAGCACCGCGATCGCCAGCGCGTACCCGCCGCCGAGCACACCGGCCACGACGATCGCGACCAGCAGCGCGGGCAGCGAGAACATCAGGTCGGCCCAGCGCATGGCCACCGTGTCCACCCAGCCACCGAAATATCCGGCGGCCAGCCCGACGAGGTTGCCGATCAGCATCGACCCCGCCGCGACCGCGAGCGCGCCGGGAACAGCCGTACGGGCGCCCGCGACCAGCAGGTGCAGCACGTCGCGGCCCAGGTCGTCGGTGCCGAGCGGGTGGCCGGGGCCGGGCCCGGTGATGCCGGTCATGAGGTCCTGCGCGGTCGCGCCGGGCACCAGCCAGGGCGCGAACGCCGCCGCCACCCCGACGGCCACGAGCACGGCCAGCGCCGGCACGACGCCGAGCGGCATCCGGAGCCCTCTCACGAGACGCCTCCGCCGAGCCGTACGCGCGGGTCCACGAGCGAGTAGCCGACGTCCACCAGCAGGTTGACGGCGGCGATGAGCAGCGTGAGCAGCAGCGCCAGCGCCTGCACGACGGGCACGTCCTTGAACGTCACCGAGTCCACCAGCAGCGATCCCAGCCCCGGCAGCGCGAACGTGACCTCCACCAGCACGGTCCCGGCCAGCATCCCCGTCACGATCAGCCCGGCGGCGGTCAGCACCGGCACCAGCGAGTTGCGCATCGCGTAGCCGAGCACCACGGGCCCGCTCAGCCCCCGTGCGCGGGCGAACACCACGTAGTCCTGCTCCAGCTCCCGCACCAGCGCGGCCCTGCTGAAGCGGACGAGCATCCCGGCCGCTCCGGCCGCCAGCGCGGCGGCGGGCAGCGTGAGATGCCACAGCGAGCCGCCGAACCCCTCCCCCGTGCCGTACACGGGGAACCAGCCCAGCCCGAGCGCGAACACCACGAGCAGCAGCAGCCCGACCGCGAACGGCGGCGCGCTCAGCCCCACGACCCCGGCCGTGACCACCAGCCGGTCCGTGGCCCGGCCCCGCCGCAGCGCGCCGAGCACGCCAAGCGGCAGGCCGGCCAGCGCGGCCAGGAGCGTGCCGTAGCCGGTCAGGGCGAGGGTCAGCGGCAGCCGCTGGCCGAGCATGTCGGCGACGGGGACGCCGGTCCTGATGGAGGTGCCCAGGTCGCCGTGCAGGACGCCGCCGAACCAGCGCAGGTATTGGACGGTCACCGGGTCGTTCAGGTGGTAGCGGGCCTGGATGGCGGCGATGGTCTCCGCCGTGGCCGGGCGGGTGCCGAGCAGGGTCTGCTGGATGGAGCCTGGGGCCAGGTAGAGCAGGCCGAACACGCCGACGGACAACACCAGCACGACGACGACGGTGCCCGCGAGCCTGCGCAGCAGGAACCTGGCCCATCCCATCACAACACCCCGCCCCCGGTCAGCCAGCCGATCACGCGCCGCGCGGCGTCCGTGCGGTGCGCGGGCTCGACCAGCTCGTGACCCTCCCGAGGGTAAACGACCAGCTCAGTGCGTACGCCCGCGGTCGTCCACGCGCGGTAGAGCTGCTCCGCCTGGCCGAGCGGGGTGGTCCTGTCCTGGTCGCCGTGCAGGATCAGGGTCGGCGTGGTGACCTCGGCGGCGTGGTAGACCGGGGAGCGGGCGGCCAGGCGTTCCCTGCCTTCCTGGGTCGTCCGGTCGGCGCCCGCGTGGTAGAGCGGGTCGAAGCCGCCGGCGAGGTTGCTGGCGGTGGCGAAGCTCAGCCAGTCGCTGACGCCGGACATGACGATCGCGGCGCGGAAGCGGGCGGTCCTGGTGGTGGCCCAGGCGGTGAGGTAGCCGCCGTAGCTCAGGCCCATGATCGCGATGCGCCGTGGGTCGGCGTGGCCGGTCTCGACAAGGTGGTCCACGCCTCTGAGTACGTCCTGGAGGTCCGCGTCGCCGACCTGGCCGATGACGGCCCGCGCGTAGTCCTGGCCGCGGCCGCTGCTGCCGCGCGGGTTGGGCAGCAGGACGGCGGCGCCGGCGTGTGCGAGCGGGACGGCGAGCTGGGCGGACTCGGCGGGGGCGAACGAGCTGGACCACAGCCAGGTGGGCCCGCCGTGCACGATCACCACCAGCGGCCGCGGCCCCCCTCCCCGCTCAGGCCTCTCAGCCCGCTCTGGCCGGGTGTCCTGAGCGGGGAGGGGGGTCGTCAGGAGGAGGCCGGAGATCGGGAGCCCGTCGTGGCCGGTCCACGTGAGCTCCTCCTGGCCTACGGCGAGCTCGGCCAGCCCCCCGTTGACCGCCGTGACCTGCCGCCAGTCGCCCCGGGCGAGCGAGGCCACCGCGACCTCCGGGGGCTGCCCGGCCGTCTCCCAGCACGCGGCGGCCACCCGGCCCGTACGGTCCACCGACAGCGACGGCTGCCCGTCCCGTCCGCCGAGCGTGCCCCACGCGGTCCACCGGTCGATCACGTGCCCGTCGGCGGCGCTCAGCACCCCGCCGTGCACCCCGGTGCCCGACCAGCCGGCGAACCAGAGCCGGTCCTCGTCCAGCCACCCGAGGTCGGTGACGTCGTCCAGCTCGCCCAGCCGGCGCACCTCTCCGGTGTCCAGGTCGGCGCGCAGGATCCGGCCGGAGACGATGGACAGCCCTTCGACCACCACCGCGACCCGCCCGCCCGGCGCCAGCCTGGGCCGGTTGAGCTGCCAGGACGTGCGGTGCAGCGTACGCGTCCCGCCGGTCTTGGCGTCGATCAGGTCGAGGCGGGGCCGGTAGTACCCGGCGGGCGTCTCGTCCTCCGAGGTGACGGCGAGCACGCGCCGGTCACGCCAGTCGGCGTCCCACACGGTCAGGCCAGGCAACGGGATCTCCCGGGCAGCTGGGCTCGGCGACGCCGGGTCGAACCAGGCCAGCCGGCGCAGCCGCCCGCCCGGCCTCCTGACGAAGGGGTCGCTCGGGTCGTGCACCCGCAGCCCCAGATGGCTGCCGTCCCGCTCGCTGCCCGGATCGGCCAGCCGGACGAGCACGGTGCCGTCCGCGCCGGGTACGAGGTCCTCGATCTCGCCGTCCACCGCGCCGCGCCAGGCCGGGCGCAGGTCCTGATCCAGGACGTCGATCCGGTCGGGGCCGGAGGCGAGCAGCAGCCGCCCGTCGGGGAGCCACCGGGTCAGGGCGTGCCCCTCGCCCGGCAGGGCGGTCAGCCGGCCGTCGAGCGCGGCGACGTGCGCCACCCCGTCCAGCACGCAGGCGACGCGCTCTCCCCCGGGATGCAGCGCCACGGACTCGGGGATCCGCAGCCCGGCCAGCGCACCGTGGACGTCGATGGGGTCGCGCATCAGCGTGCGGCCACCTTCGCGGCCCAGGGGCCGACGAAGAAGTAGGGGCCGAACCCGTCGGCGGTCACGCCCTTCCCGAACGCGGTCGCCGACTCGCCCCACCACAACGGCTGGTACGGCACGTCGGCGGCGGCCTTGACCAGCGCCTCGCCGAGCAGCTTGGCCCTGGCCGCGTCGTCGGTGCTCGACTTGGCCCGGTCCAGCAGGCCGGTCACCTCGTCGTTGTCGTACTCGGCGATGTTCGTGCCGTTCTGGCCGACGGCGGAGCCGTGCAGGAGCTGCTGGACGTACTCGGCCGGGTCGCCGGTGGTGGCGAAGTACCAGCCCAGGTAGATGCCGGAGCCGTGCTTGCCGAGGTCGGCGATCCACTGCTCCAGCGGCACCTCCTTGACCTCCAGGGTGATGCCGAGGCCTTTCAGGTTCTCGGCCAGCGTGAGTGCCGCGCGGCCGAGCTGGGGGCCGCTGCTCGGGTACGTCAGCACGTCGCTGAACCCCTCCGGCGTGGCGGACTGCGCCAGCTCCGCCTTGGCCTTGGCCAGGTCGAAGCCGTATTGGGGGATGGTGGCGTACAGACCGGTCACCTCGCCGGCCGTCAGCGCGCCGCCCCACTGGGCCGGGTCGGGGATCGTGGCGGCGACCTGGCCGTGGCCGCGCAGCACGCTCTTGACGATGCCCTCCCTGTCCACGGCGTGAGCGACGGCCCTGCGCACGTGGACGTCGTTCCAGGGCTTCTTGGCGGTGTTGAAGGCCAGCGTGACCAGCGAGCGGTCACCGGCCGTCTTGAGCTGGACGTCCGGGATCGTCTGCCACTGGTCGATCTGCTCGGCGGGGACGTTCAGCGCGACGTCCACGGAGTCGCCGCGCATGGCCAGCAGCCTGGTGGACTCCTCGGGGATGAAGTCGATCTTGATCTGCCTGAACGGCGCCTTACCGCCCCACCAGGCGTCGTTGCGCTCCAGGGTGACGTGCGAGTCCGGCGCGAACTCCGCCACCTTGTACGGCCCCGTCCCCAGCAGCCTGCCCTCCGGCGTGCCGATCCGCTCCCCCGTGGCCTCGATGAACTTCGCGCTGGTCACCAGCAGCGTGCCCGGGGAGGGCGTCCAGGCGAACGACGCGTCGGGGCTCTTGAGCGTGATCGTCACCTGGGCGGGCCCGGTGGCCTCGATCGTGTCCACGTTCGCGTACGCGTAGGCGAACGCGGTCGTCGAGCCCTTCCTGGCGTGCAGGCCGAGGCTGGCCACGACGTCCTCGGCGGTCAGCGCGCTGCCGTCGGAGAACGTCACCCCTGAGCGCAGCTCGTAGACGTAGGTCTTGGCGTCCTTCCTGGTCCACGACTCGGCCAGGGACGGCTGGAGGCTGCCGTCCTGGCCGACGCCGACCAGGGCCTCCTGGACGAGGAGGGCGACGACGTAGTTCATGATGCCCGCCTCCTTGGCCGCGTCGAGCGTCCCGATGGAGGACGGGAGTGCCACCCGCAGCACGTCCAGGCCGCTCTGCCCCGGGGCGGCCGGAGTGTCGCCGGCGGAGCCGCAGGCGGCCAGGAAGGCCGGCAGAACGGCGGCGAGCGCGGCGGAGCGCAGGAGAGAGCGCCGGGAAACAGGCAGTTCGGCCACCGCAGGACCCTACTTTCACGCGACCGGCCAACCCGCCTAGCTGCAGTGTCTACCGGTGAAATCCAGTTGGCACATGAGAGTATTCGGTCGTTCGGTCACCGGTCAAACCCACTCATCCACCGGGAAATACATGATCACGGTCTACAGCGCCCCCTGGTGCGGCCCTTGCCGGCGGCTCCTGGCTGATCCCTGCCGTCGTCTTCCCCAACGGCTCGGCTCTCGTCAATCCGAGTCTGGAGGACGTACGCTCACGCCTGCGCCATGATTGTTCGCCGACAGTCAGGCGCGCGGATTCGCCGTAGCGCTTCAGCGTTCCTCGTCAGGACAGGTGCCGACGCCAGATGATCGACTACGCTCGACTGAGTCACGATTTTTCGGCACTCGGGGTGACATTCGGGCAGACGGTGCTGCTGCACTCCTCGCTCAGCAGTCTCGGGCACACCGAGGGCGGGGCGGACACCGTGGTCGCGGCGCTGCTCGGTCTGCTCGGTGACGGCGGCACGCTCGTGGTCCCCAGCGGCACATCCGGCAATTCCGACACCTCACCGTTCTACCGCGCGGCGGTGGCCGGGATGACGCCGGAGGAGGTCGCCGCCTTCCGGGCCCGGATGCCCGCCTACGATCCCGGATCCACGCCGTCCGTGCTGATGGGCCGGATCCCGGAGCGCGTACGCACCCTGCCCAAGGCGTACCGCAGCGCGCATCCCCTGACGTCCTTCGCCGCCATCGGCCCGCAGGCGGACGAGATCACCCGCGAGCACGCCCGCGACTGCCTGCTCGGCGAGCTGTCGCCGCTCTCCAAGCTGTACGACGCGAAGGCCCACGTCCTGCTGCTCGGCGTCGGCTACGACCGATGCACCGCCTTCCACCTGGCCGAATACCGCTACCGGCCGGACCCGCCGCAGCGCAGCTACCGCGCCGTGGTGGACGACGGCGACGGGCGGGCCTGGTGCGAGTTCGTGGACGTGCACGTGGACGACGCCGACTTCTGGCGGCTGGGCGCCGACTTCGAGGTGGCCGGAGACGTACGGCTCGGCTGGGTGGGGGCGGCGCAGGCCCGCCTGTTCGCGCTGACCGACGCCGTCGACTACGCCACCGGCTGGCTCACCACCCACCGCACGCCTGCCACGTACTGACACCCGCCCGCACCCGCGCACGGATCGGGCTAGCGGTGCATCACCACGCGCGGTGCGACCTCGATGCCCAGCTCGCGCTCGTGCTCCACCAGCCCGCGCAGCTCAGGCCCCCACTCGGCCTCGGGCAGCACGGAGAAGCCGTGCCGCGCGTACCAGGGCGCGTTCCATGGCACGTCCCGATACGTCGTCAGCGTCACCGCGGGCGCGCCCGCCGCCCGCGCGTGCTCGATCACCGCCGTCACCAGCCGGCCGCCGATCCCCTGGCGCATGCTCTCCGGATGCACGGCGAGCTGGTCGAGATGCAGATTGCCGTCCACCCACCCCACGAGCGCGAACCCGGCAGGAGGCTCACCTTCGACCAGCACGGCCCCCGGGTCGTCCACTTCTTCGATCATGGTGGTGCCGGGCGGGAAGACGATGCCCACCTGCTCGAAGAGCCGATCAGCGGCCAATTCCACGGATACCAGCCCAGACAGCTCGTCGGCCTCAGCCCATCGCACCATGGCGACACGATCTCATGTTTCCGGCGGATGTCGCTGATCGTATTAGGGTTGATGATCGTAGGCCCGGCTGTGCGGAGCCGGGACCCTCTCCTCACGACGTGCCCACGACCAGCCGGTGGTGGGCACGTCGTGTGCACCCGAGCCGCGAGCTACAGGTCAGAGGTCGAGCAGTGGTTCGAGACCCACGGTCAGGCCGGGCAGCTCGCGCACCCTGCGCACGCCGAGCAGCACGCCGGGCGCGAACGCCGACCTGCTCATCGTGTCGTGCCTGATCGTCAGGATCTCGCCGTCGCCGCCGAGCAGCACCTCCTGGTGCGCGATCAGCCCGGACAGGCGCACGGCGTGCACGTGCACCCCGCCGACGTCCGCGCCGCGCGCGCCGTCGAGCTCCGTGCTCGTGGCGTCGGGCATCGGGCCGAGCCCGGCCTTGCTGCGCGCCTCGGCGACCAGCTCCGCCGTGCGGCGGGCCGTGCCGGAAGGGGCGTCGGCCTTGTTGGGGTGATGCAGCTCGACGATCTCGACGGACTCGAAATGCCTGGCCGCCTGCTGCGCGAAGTGCATCATGAGCACGGCCGCGATGCCGAAGTTGGGGGCGATCAGGCAGTTGGCGCCGGGATTGGCGGCCAGCCAGCCGCGCACGGTCTCGAACCGGCCCTCGTCGAACCCGGTCGTGCCCACCACGGGGTGGATCCCGTGTGAGATCGCCCATTCGAGGTTGCCCATGACGACGTCGGGATGGGTGAAGTCGACCACCACCTCGGCGCCTTCGAGCTCCTCGATGGAGTCGTCCTTGTCGAGCGCGGCCACCAGCCGCATGTCGGTGGCCGCCTCGACCGCCTTGCACACCTCGGCCCCCACGCGACCGCGGGCGCCGAGCACACCTACCTTGATCACACCGCCAACCCTATACCAACCGGAAATCCGGCCGCTCTCGCACTGTTCGGCCTGGTCATGGCCGAATCAGCGGAGAGCGGACAACCGGGTCAGCGAAGGGCGTCGGAGAAATCCTTGTCGCCGTACGGGCCGATCACGGCGAGCGTGAGCGGCCGGTTGAGCACGTCGCCGGCCACCTCGGAGATCTCGTCGGGCGTGACGGCCTCGATGCGGGCCAGCACCTCGTCCACCGACATCAGCTCGTCGTAGACCAGCTCGTTCTTGCCGATGCGGGACATGCGCGAGCCGGTGTCCTCCAGGCCCAGCACGAGCCCGCCGCGCATCTGCCCCTTGCCGCGCATGATCTCATCGGCGCTCAGGCCTTCGGCCACCACCCTGGACACCTCGTCCCGGCAGATCTTGAGCACGTCGTCGATCTTCGACGGCAGGCAGCCCACGTAGATGCCGAACTGCCCGGTGTCGGCGTAGGCCGAGGTGTAGCTGTAGGCGGAGTAGGCCAGGCCGCGCTTCTCCCTGATCTCCTGGAAGAGCCTGGACGACATGCCGCCGCCCAGCGCGGCGTTGAGCACGCCGAGCGCGAACCTGCGATCGTCCGTACGGGACAGGCCCGTCGTGCCGAGCACCAGGTTGGCCTGCTCGGTCGGCCGATCGAGCACCCGGACGCCCGGACGCGCCGCCGCGCCTGGACCGCTGGTGCGCGGCGGCGCGAACTCGGCGGGCCCGCTCAGCGCGCCCGCCCGCTCGTACGCCCTGGTGACCAGCTCGACGACCTCTTCGTGCCGTACGTTGCCCGCCACGGACACCACCGTCCGGCGTGGCCGGTAGTAGCGGTGGTAGTACTCGGCGATCCGCTCACGCCCCAGCGTGTTGATCGAGTCGACCGTACCCAGGATGGGCCGGCCGATCGGCGAGTCACCGTAGAGCGCGGCGGCGAACTGCTCGTGCACCACGTCAGAGGGGTCGTCGTCGTGCATGGCGATCTCTTCGAGGATCACGCCACGCTCGGAGTCGACGTCCTCGTCGGTCACCAGCGAGCTGGTCACCACGTCGGCGAGCACGTCGACCGCGATCGGCAGGTCCTCGTCGAGCACCCGCGCGTAGTAGCAGGTGTACTCCTTGGCGGTGAAGGCGTTGATCTCACCGCCGATGCCCTCGATGGAGGCGGAGATCTCCATCGCGTCACGCGTGGGGGTGCCCTTGAACAGCAGGTGTTCGAGGAAGTGCGTGGCCCCCATGTGCTCGGGGGCCTCGTCACGCGAACCGATGCCGACCCACATGCCGACCGCGACGCTGCGCACGGTCGGCATGGTTTCGGTCACCACACGCAGCCCACCCGGGAGGACGGTGCGCCTTACCACCCCGGCTCCGTCCTTGCCGGGGTGCAGCGTGGTGGTGGTCACGAGTTCCTTTCGTCCCCCTCGTTGCGCGTGGTGCGCACGCGGGTACGGGTGCGGCGCGGCCGCTCGGACCGCTCCTCGGAGGCGGCGGACGCGTCGTCGTCCTGCTGCGGAGCGTCGTCGCCGCCCTCGGCGGAACCGTCGCCCTTGGCCTCCTTCTCCGCGGCCTCCTTCTCGATGACCTCGACGGGCACCAGGGAGAGCTTGCCGCGGCCGTCGATCTCGGCGATCTCGACCTGGACCTTCTCGCCGACGCTCATCACGTCCTCGACGTTCTCGATCCGCTTGCCGCCGTGCAGCTTGCGGATCTGGGAGACGTGCAGCAGGCCGTCCTTGCCCGGCATGAGCGAGATGAACGCTCCGAAGGCCGCGATCTTGACGACCGTGCCCAGGTAGCGCTCGCCGACCTCCGGCATGTGCGGGTTCGCGATGCCGTTGATCGCCGTACGGGCCGCCTCGGCGGACGGGCCGTCGGTGGCGCCGATGTAGATCGTGCCGTCGTCCTCGATGGTGATCTCGGCGCCCGTGTCGTCCTGGATCTGGTTGATCATCTTGCCCTTCGGGCCGATGACCTCGCCGATCTTGTCTACGGGGACCTTGATGGTGATGATGCGCGGCGCGGTCGGGTTCATCTCCGCCGGAGAGTCGATCGCCTCCTGCATCACGTCGAGGATCGCCAGGCGGGCGCCCTTGGCCTGCTTGAGCGCGCCGGCCAGCACGGAGGCGGGGATGCCGTCGAGCTTGGTGTCGAGCTGCAGGGCGGTGATGACGTCCTTCGTGCCGGCGACCTTGAAGTCCATGTCGCCCATGGCGTCCTCGGCACCCAGGATGTCGGTCAGCGTGACATAGGTGTCACCCTCGCCGATCAGGCCCATCGCGATGCCCGCGACCATCTCCTTGAGCGGCACACCGGCGTCGAGCAGCGCCATCGTGGAGGCGCAGACCGAGCCCATCGAGGTGGAGCCGTTGGAGCCGAGCGCCTCGGAGACCTGGCGGATGGCGTACGGGAACTCCTCGCGCGCGGGCAGCACCGGGATCAGCGCCCGCTCGGCCAGCGCGCCGTGACCGATCTCGCGGCGCTTGGGCGAGCCCACCCGGCCGGTCTCACCGGTGGAGTAGGGGGGGAAGTTGTAGTTGTGCATGTAGCGCTTGGTCCGCTCGGGGTTGAGCGTGTCGATGACCTGCTCCATGCGCAGCATGTTGAGGGTGGTGATGCCCATGATCTGGGTCTCGCCGCGCTCGAACAGCGCCGAGCCGTGCACCCGGGGCACCACGTGGACCTCGGCGGACAGGGCGCGGATGTCCTTGGTGCCGCGGCCGTCGATGCGCAGGCCCTCGTTGACGACCCGCTCGCGCATGAGCTTCTTCATCACCGAGCGGAACGCGGCGGAGATCTCCTTCTCGCGCCCCTCGAACTCGGGCACGACCTTCTCCGCGGCCATGGCCTTGACCTTGT
Organism: Nonomuraea rosea; assembly: GCF_039539705.1. Taxonomy (NCBI): domain Bacteria; kingdom Bacillati; phylum Actinomycetota; class Actinomycetes; order Streptosporangiales; family Streptosporangiaceae; genus Nonomuraea; species Nonomuraea rosea. The sequence continues at coordinate 42,755 of NZ_BAABDQ010000038.1, forward strand.
CGAGCTCGCCCTCGCGCTCCTGCTTGCCCGCGATGGTCAGCGCGGCGGAGAGCTCCTTCTTCACCGCGGCCTCGACCGCGTTGTAGACGTCCTCCTGGTAGTCCAGGAAGATCGGGTATTCGGCCGTGTCCTTCGCGGCGACCTGCGCGATGCGCGACTGCGCCTCGCACAGCACCTTGATGAAGGGCTTGGCGGCCTCGAGGCCCTGCGCCACGGTCTCCTCGGTGGGCGCGACGGCGCCCTCGGCGACCAGCTTGAGCGTGTCCTTGGTGGACTCGGCCTCGACCATCATGATGGCGACGTCGCCGTCGGCGAGCACGCGGCCCGCGACGACCATGTCGAACGTGGCCCGCTCCAGCTCGTGGTGCGTCGGGAACGCCACCCACTGGCCCTCGATCAGCGCGACGCGCACGCCGCCGATCGGGCCGGAGAACGGCAGGCCGGCGAGCTGGGTGGACAGGGACGCGGCGTTGATGGCCACCACGTCGTAGAGGTGGTCGGGGTTGAGCGCCATGATGGTGGCGACGACCTGGATCTCGTTGCGCAGGCCCTTGACGAAGGACGGGCGCAGCGGCCGGTCGATCAAGCGGCAGGTGAGGATGGCGTCCTCGGAGGGACGGCCCTCACGGCGGAAGAACGAGCCGGGGATGCGGCCCGCGGCGTACATGCGCTCCTCGACGTCGACCGTGAGCGGGAAGAAGTCGAGGTTTTCCTTCGGCGACTTGGACGCGGTGGTCGCAGAAAGGACCATCGTGTCGCTGTCGAGGTAGGCGACGGCCGAACCGGCCGCCTGGCGCGCGAAACGACCGGTCTCGAACCGGATCGTGCGCGTGCCGAATGAGCCGTTGTCAATGACGGCTTCAGCGGTGTGGACACCCTCCACGGGGGACCTCCTTGTGGTCGGTCTCCCGCGCCCTTTTCTCACCGGCACCCTCGTTAGGTGCAGCGCCGGTCTTCGATCGAAGCGCCCGGTCGAGGATCACTTTCATTCCTACCGGAAGCCACTACCGAGGACCGGCCCGCAGGCGTCGCGGGTCGCATGGTGCTGAGCGGACGCGGGGGCTGTGTGTCTCGGATATTCAGTTGTACGTCAGGCGCGCGGCCGTTTCACGTCGCCACGCGCCGACCCGTATGGCTCTACCCATATGAGAAGGGAGCGGCGCGGACGCCGCTCCCTTCATGCTATCGGCGCAGGCCGAGCCGCTCGATCAGCGAGCGGTAGCGCTGGATGTCGACCTTCTGCAGGTACTTCAGCAGGCGGCGCCGGCGACCGACGAGCAGAAGCAGGCCACGACGGCTGTGGTGGTCGTGCTTGTGCGTCTTCAGGTGCTCGGTGAGCTCGCTGATGCGCTTGCTCAGAAGTGCGATCTGCACCTCGGGCGACCCGGTGTCGCCGTCGGCCGTCGCATATTCACCGATGATGGTCTTCTTGGCAGCGGTGTCGAGGGACACGGCTCTCCTTCAATCTACGGACACGCGCGAATGAGATGAGAGTGCGAACGACCGTGCGTGCCTACAGTCGCCGCGTGAAGGCCGTCATGGGCAGCGCGCAGCACCGCCGCTACAGAGCCGACATGCAAGGCTACCACCCGGCGTGGCGTGTTCGGACCCCGCGGCTGACGCCGCACCCCAACCCAAAATCATCCTTTACGCGACCCCAAAGCCATTCATCCTTTACGCGCTGCCAAGGCAGGCCACCCGCCGACGCGGGCGCGGCTCCGTCCAGGAAACGCCCGCTGACCGGTCAGTGGCGCGCCACCGCGACGCCGCGCCCCCTGGGCCGCCTGGGTGGTGAGAACCGGTCACCGGCTCAGCTCGTCAGGCGCCGGGTGGCGTCCACGTCGGCGTGGATCTGGGCGATGAGGGCCTCGATCGAGTCGAACCGGGTGTTGCCGCGCAGCCGCGCCCCGAACTCGACCGCGACGTGCACCCCGTACAGCTCCAGATCATCCCGGTCCAGCGCGTAGGCCTCGACCGTGCGCGGCACCCCCTCGAACGTCGGGTTCGTGCCGACCGAGATCGCCGCCGGCCACCGCTCGCCCTGGTAGAGAGCGGGCAGGTTGGCCACGGGCACGCATTCCAGCCACCCCGCGTAGACCCCGTCCGCCGGGATCGCCGTGTGCTGCGGCGTCTCGACGTTCGCGGTCGGGAAACCGAGCTGACGGCCGCGCTGGTAGCCGCGGACGACCACACCCTCCACGCGGTGCGGTCGGCCGAGCCGGGCCGCTGCCCCCTCGACGTCGCCCGTCACCAGGAGCTCGCGGATCGCCGTCGAGGAGATGGCGTCCAGAATGGGCACGGTCTCGACCTCGAAATCGTATTTTTCGCCCAGCGTCCGCAAGGTGTCGACGTCGCCTCCGGCGTCCCGCCCGAACCTGAAGTCCTCCCCCACCACGACGACCGCCGCCCGCAGCCGTTCGCCCAGCACGCTCTGGACGAAGTCCTCCGGGCTGGTCCGCGACAGCTCCAGCGTGAACTCCACCACGTCGATCTCGGCCACGCCCAGCCCGGCCAGCAGCTCGGACCTGCGCCGCGGGTTCGTGAGCCGATGCGGGTGCGCCCCGGGGCGCACGACCTCGTCAGGATGCGGCTCGAACGTGACGGCCACGCTGCGCAGATCCCGCTCGCGGGCGATGCCGACGGCGCGCTCGACCACCCGCTGGTGTCCGCGGTGGACCCCGTCGTACACACCGATGGTGACGACAGACCTTCCCGAACCCTGCACGCTAGGCCCCATTCGCTCGTGGCGGATCAATCGGACACAAGCCTGCCATGCTCCTCCGTATTCCCCCCAACCGAGATTCCCCTCAACTTGAGTTTCCTTCCAACCGGCGCCTGCCGGGCCGCCGCGCGCCGCCGGATAGGATCGGTCATCATGCCTCGATACGCGCTCCTGATCCTGCCTGCCTTCAACCGCGTCTACGGGGAGAGCTCCGTGCGCCTGACGAAGAGCGAGCTGGCCGTCTTCAGCGCGCGGGCCCTCGGCCAGAAGGCGCTGGACAGCGAGGAGACGGTCATCGGCGGGGTGCCGTACGTGACGTTCGAGACGCCGGAGCCCCTCGCCCAGCCCGATATTTCGCTTTTGTCCAACCTTTCCTCCGTTTATGCAATCTTTGGGGTGGAAGGCGACCTGCTCCGGCCGTTGACCATGACGTCACTCGACCGGCTGAGCAGCGACCTGATCACCATCCAGAAATACGCCGGCAAGACGAACGAGCACTTCACCAAGCTGCTGCTCAACGTCACGGTGCTGGCGGGCGGAAAAGGGCTGGGCGAGCGGCTGTCGGTGTTCGACCCGCTGTGCGGGCGCGGCACGACACTCAACCAGGCCCTCATGTACGGCTACGACGCCTACGGGCTCGACGTCGACGGCAAGGACTTCGACGCCTACAGCACCTTCATCAAGACGTGGCTGCGCAACAAACGCTTCAAGCACACCGCCGAGACCGTGCCGATACGCCGCGAGCGGGCCCTGGTCGGGCGGCGGCTGAACGTCACGTTCGGCCTGTCGAAGGAGTCGGTCAAGTCAGGCGACGTCCAGCACCTGACCGTGGTCAGCGCCGACACGCTCAAGAGCAGGGAGTTCTTCAAGCCGCGCTCGTTCGACGTCCTGGTGACCGACGCCCCCTACGGCGTCCAGCACGGCAGCAAGGGCGGCGCGGGGCTGTCACGCAGCCCGCTGGAGCTGCTCAGGCAGGCCGTCCCCGGCTGGGCCGAGCTGCTGCGGCCGGGCGGCGCGATGGGCATCGCCTGGAACACCTACGGCGGCAAGAGCTCCGAGCTGGCCCAGATCCTCACGGCCGCCGGCCTGGAGGTGCTCGACTACCCCGACTTCGAGCACTGGGTGGACCAGGCGATCGTCCGCGACATCATCGTCGCCCGCAAGCCCTCATAGGGCCAGATCACGGGGGCTAGGACACGAAGACGGCCAGCGGCCTGGCCGTGTCGCCCTGCTCCTCCACCAGCGCCAGCAGCTCACCCTCAGGCCCGAACACGCCGATCGGCCCCTTCCCGAGCCCGGCCGCGGGCAGCCGCCCGCCGTGCCCGATGACGCGGGCCTCCTCGGCCGTGACGTCCCTGCGCGGGAACGCCGCCGCCACCGCCTCCGCGATCGGCAGGATCACGCACTCCTCGGCGAGCTGCTCCACGCTGCGCGCCAGCGACAGGTCGTAAGGCCCCACCCGGGTACGCCGCAGCCGCGTCAGATGCCCGCCGACCCCGAGGCCGGCCCCCAGGTCACGGGCCAGCGCGCGGATGTAGGTGCCGCTGGAGCAGGTCACGACCGCGTCCACGTCCACGACGTCGCCGGCCGCCCTGATGTCGAGCACGTCGAACACCCGCACGGTGACGGGCCGGGCCGCCAGCTCGACCTCCTCGCCCGCCCGCGCCTTCTTGTAGGCCCGCTCGCCGTTCACCTTGATGGCGCTCACCTGCGGCGGGATCTGCATGATCTCCCCGGTCAGCGCCGCGACACCCTTGTGGATCTCGGCCGCCGTCACGTCCGCGGCCGACGCCGTGGCGATGATCTCACCCTCGGCGTCGTCGGTGTTCGTGGTCGCGCCGAGCCTGATCGTGGCCTCGTAGACCTTCTCCGTCAGCGTCAGGTGCCCGAGCAGCCGGGTCGCCTTCTCCACGCCGACCACCAGCACACCGGTGGCCATCGGGTCGAGCGTGCCCGCGTGCCCGACGCGGCGGGTCCCCGCGATGCGCCGCATCTTGGCCACCACGTCGTGGGAGGTCCACTCGCCCGCCTTGTCGACGATGATCAGACCGCTCTCGGCCATCAAGCCTTCCCCAGCTCTCGCCTGAACTTCGCCATGGTCTCCTCCACACTGTCGTGCGAGGTGTAGCCGGCCGCGTTGTGGTGGCCGCCGCCGCCCAGGGCCGCGCACACGGCGCCCACGTCCACGGCGCCCTTGGACCTGGTCGACACCTGCCAGGCGCCCTGGTCGTCCTCCTTGAGCACGACCGCGACCTGCGCCTCGTCGGTGCGCCGCACGATGTCGATGAGCCCTTCAAGCTCCGCGTACGGCAGCCCGTACGCGGCCCGGTCGACCCGCGTCACGTACGTCCACACCAGCTCGCCCTCCAGCGTCACCCGGTCGAGCGCCCCGGCCAGCACCTTGAGGTAGCCGAACGGCGAGCGGTCCCACAGCTCCCTGGCGATCTCGTCGGTGCGCAGCCCCGTCGCCACGAGCCTGGCCGCCATCTGGTGCACGGCAGGCGTGGTCGAGGAGTACTTGAACGAGCCCGTGTCGGTCACCAGGCCCGCGTACAGGCAGGTGGCGATGTCCCGGTCGAGCCGGCCGCCGAGCCGGTAGACGAGCTGCTCGGCCAGCATGGCCGTGGCCGCCGCCGTGGAGTCGATGAGGCTCAGCGTGCCGAACCCCTCGTTGGAGGGGTGATGGTCGACCACGATGACCTCACGCGCCCTGGCGGTGCTCTCACGCAGCAGCCCCAGCCGCTCGAACGTCGAGGCGTCGAACGTGATCATCAGGTCCGGCGCCGCCGGGTAGTCCGCCGGCGGCACCAGCATCTCCTGACCGGGCAGGAACCGCAGCAGCCGCGGCACCGCGAAGTGGCTGTCGCCGAACGACGCCACGACCCGCTTGCCCATCGACCGCAGCACGAAGCCCACGGCCAGCATCGAGCCGAGCGCGTCGCCGTCGGGCGTCACGTGGCAGGACAGCGCGATCTCGTCGGCCTGGCCGATCAGCTGCACCGCCCGATCCCAGGCCGCCTCAGGGATCGCGCGGCTCCCGGCCGTACGCGCGTCCGCGCGGGACGGGCGCTCGGCCCTGTCGCGTACGTCGGGCGTCACGCCTGGTCGTCCTTGCCGGACTCGACGGCGATCTCAGGCTCGGGACCCCCGTCCAGATCGTCTTCGGGCTTCCTGTAGGGGTCGGCCTCGCCGGCGTACGCGGCGCCTTCGGCCTTGCGCGCCACCTCGGCGTCCCGCGCCCTGGCGGCGTTGATCAGGTCGTCGAGCTGACGCGCGCTGTCGGGCAGCGGGTCGTGCTTGAACGTCAGCGTCGGGGTGAAACGCACGCCGGTCTGGCGGCCGACCTCGGAGCGAATGATCCCCGTGGCGCTCTCCAGGGCGGCCGCGCTGTCGGCCCGCTCGGCGTCGGAGCCGAACACCGTGTAGAACACCGTCGCCTCGCGCAGGTCCGCCGTGATCCGCGTGTCGGTCACGGTGACGAAGCCCAGGCGCGGGTCCTTGATCCGGCGCTCCAGCATCTCGGCGACGATCTGCTGGATGCGGTCGGCGAGCTTGCGCGCTCGTGCAGCATCCACCATGTTCGCTCCCCCTCACGCACGACCTGGCCGTGCAGTCGTTCAATCTTCGTCGTTGTAGAGCCGGTGCCGGGCCGACAGCAGCTCGATCTCGGGGCGGAACGCCACCATCCGCTCGCAGGCGTCCAGCACCTCTTTGCAGTTACCCGCGGAGGCGGAAACCACCGCGACGCCGATCTCAGCTCTGCGATGCAGGTCGAGATGGCCGGTCTCGGCCACCGCGATGCTGGGATAACGGCGCTGCAATTCGGCGATCAGCGGCCGGACGACAGAGCGCTTCTGCTTCAGCGATCGAACGTCGCCGAGCAGGATGTCCAGGGTCAGAGCACCCACATACATCGTTGATGACCACCGCTTGACCTGGTGTGGTGAATGCACGGCCGGTCTGCTGCGGTGGGGACCAGACCAGGACGTGCGAGAGGCGCCCGGCGGATGTCCCGCCGGGCGCCCGGCCGCGTGTTACACGCGCGGCTTCTCCCGCATCTCGAAGGTCTCGACCACGTCGTCGATCCGGATGTCGTTGTAACCGACCCCGATGCCGCACTCGAAGCCCTCACGGACCTCGGTCGCGTCATCCTTGAAGCGACGCAGGGACGAGACGGTCAGGTTGTCGGCGATGACGACGCCATCGCGGATGATCCTGGCCTTGCTGTTGCGGACGATGAGACCGGAGCGGACCAGCGAACCGGCGACGTTGCCGATCTTCGGCACCTTGAAGACCTCGCGGACTTCGGCGGTGCCCATCTGGACCTCTTCGAACTCGGGCTTGAGCATGCCCTTGAGCGCCGCTTCGATTTCCTCGATCGCCTGGTAGATGACCGAGTAGTAGCGGATGTCGACGCCTTCGCGCTCGGCCAGGTCGCGCGCCCGAGGCTCGGGGCGGACGTTGAAGCCGATGATGACCGCGTTGTCGTCGGCGACGGCCAGGTTGACGTCGTACTCGGTGATCGCGCCGACCGCGCGGTGCAGGACACGAAGCCTGACCTCGTCGCCGACGTCAATCTTGAGCAGAGCGTCTTCCAGGGCCTCCACCGAACCGGACACGTCGCCCTTGATGATGAGCTTGAGCTCGTCGACGCGACCCTTCTCGAGGTTGCTGAACAGCTCCTCAAGGGTGAGACGACGGCTCGACCTCGCCATGTCGGCGCTGCGCTTGCGCGCCGCCCGCTGCTCGGCGATCTGCCTGGCCATCCGGTCGTCGGTGACGACGATGAAGTTGTCACCGGCACCCGGCACCGCCGTCAGGCCCATCACGCGGACCGGACGGGACGGCGTGGCCTCTTCGACCGCGTCGCCGTTGTCGTCGAGCATCGCGCGGACGCGGCCGTAGGCCTCGCCACACACGATGGAGTCGCCGACGCGCAGCGTGCCGCGCTGGACCAGGACGGTCGCGACAGGGCCGCGGCCCTTGTCGAGGTGCGCCTCGATCGCGATGCCCTGGGCGCCCATCGACGGGTTGGCCCGCAGGTCGAGCTCGGCGTCGGCGGTCAGGACGATCGCCTCGAGGAGCTGGTCGATGCCCGTGGCGTTCTTCGCCGAGATGTCGACGAAGAGGGTCGAACCTCCGAACTCCTCCGCCACCAGGCCGTACTCGGTGAGCTGGGCCCGAACCTTGTTCGGGTCCGCGCCCTCCTTGTCGACCTTGTTGACCGCGACCACGATCGGCACGTCGGCCGCCTGGGCGTGGTTGAGAGCCTCGATCGTCTGCGGCTTCACACCGTCGTCGGCCGCGACCACCAGCACTGCGATGTCGGTGGACTTGGCGCCACGGGCACGCATGGCGGTGAACGCCTCGTGACCCGGGGTGTCGATGAAGGTGATCTTCCGCTCAATGCCGTCGTGCTCGGCGGAGACCTGGTAAGCACCGATGTGCTGGGTGATGCCACCCGCCTCGCGCGCCACCACGTTGGTCTTGCGGATGGCGTCGAGCAGCTTGGTCTTACCGTGGTCGACGTGACCCATGACGGTCACGACCGGCGGACGCGCGGCAAGGTCGCCCTCGTCGCCCTCGTCCTCGCCGAACTCGATGTCGAAGGCCTCGAGAAGCTCGCGGTCCTCCTCCTCCGGGCTGACGACCTGGATGTCGTAGTCGAGCTCCTGGCCGAGGAGCTGCAACGTCTCCTCGTTGACCGACTGGGTCGCGGTCACCATCTCGCCGAGGTGCAGCATGATCTGCACGAGCGAGGCGGGGTTCGCGCCGATGCGGTCGGCGAAGTCGGACAGCGACGCACCGCGCGGAAGACGGATCGTCGCGCCGTTGCCGCGAGCGACCTGCACACCGCCGATCGCCGGCGCCGACATGTTGTCGAACTCCTGGCGCCTCTGACGCTTCGACTTACGGCCACGCGCGGGACGGCCTCCGGGACGCCCGAAGGCTCCCGCGGTGCCACCGCCGCGACCACGACCGCCGCCACCGGGACGACCGGCGAAACCGCCGCCGCCACCGGGACCACCCGTGCCGGTGCGCTGACCGGTGCCGCCACCGCCGGGACGACCGGCGAAACCGCCGCCGCCACCACCGGGACGACCGCCGCCGCCACCGCCACCGGGACGGCCACCGCCGCCACCGCCACCAGGACGACCGCCACCGCCGCCACCGCCACCAGGACGACCGCCACCGCCGCCACCGCCACCACCGGGACCGGCGGGACGACCCTGCGGCATCATCATCGGGTTGGGCCGCGGGCCACCAGGACGGGGACCGCCGGCACCAGGACCGGGACGAGGACCACCCGCACCGGGCGGACCCGGACGCGGGCCACCGGGACGGGGACCGGCGTCGCCGCCCCTGCCCTGCGGCGGACGCGGAGCCGCGCCGTCACGCGGCGGACCGTCGCGACGCTCGCGCTGACCCGGGCCGCTGCCGCCTTCGCGGTTGCCGCCGGGACGCGGCGGACGGGACTGGCCCATGCCGCTGGCGTTGGACGAGAACGGGTTGTTACCGGGACGCGGACCACGCGGGCCCGGCTTGGGGCCGGGACCGGGACGCGGGCCGCCACCGGGACGCGGCGCCTGCTGGGCACCGCGGTCGGGACGGTCGCCGCCGCGCTCCCCGCCACGCTCAGGACGCTCGCCACGGTCACCGCCGCGCTCTCCGCCACCGGCGCCCGGACGGGGCGCGGCGGGGCCGGGCTTGGGACCCGGACGAGCGGCAGGACCGGGACGCGGGCCCGGAGCCGGAGTTTGAGCCGGAGCCGGAGCCTGAGCCGGACGTGCGGGCGCAGCGCTTTCGAACCGCGCCTGCGGAGCCCCGGACGTCTCGCCGCGAGCGGCCTCAGGCTGCTGTTGCGGCTGATGAGGCATGGCCACCGGGGGCCGCGGCTGACCGCCGCCCGCGGGACTTGCCGGACTTGCCGGACTTGCCGGACTTGCCGGACCAGGACGCGGGCCAGGCTTGGGACCTGGACCCGGACGTGGGGCGGAGGAGACAGGCGCCTCCGCTGCGCCATTACCGGCCTGGCTTTCCGCCGGCCGGGGAGCAGCCCTTGGTGGCTGCGGCTTGTTGGACGACGAACCGCCGCCCCTAGAGGGCCCACCCTTCGATGCGCCCAGAGCTTCGGTGAGCCTGCGGACCACCGGCGCTTCGATGGTTGAGGACGCCGAACGGACGAACTCCCCCATCTCTTGGAGCTTGGCCATGACGACCTTGCTCTCTACGCCGAACTCCTTAGCGAGCTCGTATACCCGGACCTTCGCCACTGCACTCCCTTACTCGGCCCGGGAGGCTGGCTATGCCGTCCGGACCGTCGCTACCTTGACGTCTTCATCGCCGCGTGCTCATCAGGCGCTCATAGCAATCTGACTCCGCCCATCAACTCGGCGTCCTACATGACATTTCGTGGTTCTCCTTCCAAGTGCGCCCGCACGCGCGAGACGTCAAGCGGTCCCTGCACGCGGAACGCGCGAGGGAAAGCTCGGCGACGCTCGGCAAGCTCCAGACAGCTCACGGACGGATGCAGCGATGCACCGCGACCAGAAAGCCGTCCTCGCAGGTCAGGGACCACTTGATCCTCGACCTGCACCAGGCGGAGCAGCTCGGACTTAGCCGTGCGAACCCTGCAGCCCACACAGGTGCGCTGTGGGGCGGCGTGGCCACCATATTCCAGCTTACCGCGTTGACGCATCTACGGAACCGGCGGCATCCTCGGCTTGGGTATCGGGCCGGATGTCGATCCGCCATCCGGTGAGTCGCGCGGCGAGCCGGGCGTTCTGTCCTTCTTTCCCGATGGCCAGCGAGAGCTGGTAGTCGGGCACGGTCACCCGCGCCACGCGCCCGTCGAGATCGAGAACCTCAACATGCGAAACACGGGCGGGAGACAGGGCATTCCCCACGAACTCGCCCGGGTCATCGGACCAGTCGATGATGTCGATCTTCTCGCCGTGCAGCTCGGCCATCACGCTGCGCACGCGCGAGCCCATCGGGCCGATGCAGGCGCCCTTGGCGTTGACGCCGGGCTTGCGCGACCGGACCGCGATCTTCGTACGGTGTCCCGCCTCGCGGGCCACCGCGGCGATCTCCACGGTGCCGTCGGCGATCTCGGGCACCTCCAGCGCGAAGAGCTTCTTCACCAGCCCGGGATGCGTGCGCGACAGGCTGACGGAGGGGCCCTTGTGACCCTTCTTCACCTGCACCACGTAGGCGCGGATGCGCTCGCCGTGCACGTATTCCTCGCCGGGGACCTGCTCGGCGTGCGGTAGGACGGCCTCGATCTTGCCGAGGTCGACCAGCACCACGCGCGGGTCCTTGCCCTGCTGGATGACGCCGGAGACCAGCTCACCCTCGCGGCTGGCGTATTCGCCGAAGTTGATCTCATCTTCGGCGTCGCGCAGCTGCTGCAGGATGACCTGCTTGGCGGTGGTGGCGGCGATCCGGCTGAAGTTGTTGGGCGTGTCGTCGAACTCCCGCTCGATTTCGCCCTCCTCGTCCAGCTCCGCCGCCCAGATCGTGACGTGGCCGCTGCTCCTGTCGAGCTGGGCCCGCGCCTTGGAGGCCGCGCCGTCGGTGCGGAAGTACGCGATCAGCAGTGCGTCCTCGATCGCCTTGACGACCAGGTCGAAGGAAATGTCCTTCTCCCGCTCCAGGCTGCGCAGGACGCTCATGTCGATGTCCACGACGGCTCCCCCTTAGCCTTCGTCGCCGTCGACGTCGTCGAGCCGGCGGAACTCCACCTGCACCCGTCCCCGGGTCAGGTCTTCGAAACCAAGCCTGCGCGCGGCGCCGGCGACGTCGAGGTCGACGCCGCCCTCGTCCGCGGCCACGATCCGGCCCTCGATCACGGTGCCGTCTCTCATCTCTGCCTTGACCAGCCGCTTGGCCGCACGGCGCCAGTGACGCGGCTCGGTGAGCGGACGATCGACACCCGGCGAGGAGACCTCGAGCGTGTAAGCCGCCTGACCCATCACGTCGTCGTCGTCCAGCGCCGTGGAGACGGCCTGGCTCACGTCGGCCACGTCGTCGAGACTCACGCCGCCGTCGCGATCGACGATCACGCGCAGCAGCCGTCTCTTGCCCGCCTGGGTGACCGTGACGTCCTCCAGATCGAGGCCCTCCGCGCTGACCACAGGCTCAAGGAGCTTCATCAGGTGGTCGCGGGGTGATGCGCTGCCCATATCGACCTCCCCTATTGTCATGTCTCAGCCGGGCGGACCTCGCCACTGGCCTTGCGCCGTCTGACCGCTCAGCCAGCGACGACAGTTGACACCCTATCCGTACGAGGGCACGGGAAGAGCGCCACTCGTCGTGGTCGAATGGCGGGCGTCGCCTGACGGCGATCGCGAACACTAGCCCGTACGATGCTATCTGCGTCCGTAGTCACTGGAGGTCTGAGCCCGTGCGCCCGCGTCAACTGTCTCGGCGAGCCGTGCTGGCGGGCAGCGCGGCGGCCCTCACCGCCTGCAGCGGGACCGGGCCCGCGCAACCGCCGGCCCAGCCTGCGGACTCCCCTGAGACGGTGCTGCTGAAAGACCTGATCGCGGAGAAGGAACGCACGATCGCGCTCTATTCTTCCCTGATCTCGGCCGGCGTGGATGATCTCGTGCCCTTCCGGGATCGGCACCAGGCCCATCTGGCCGAATTGCGCAAGCACGTCACCAAGCCCGCTCCGTCGTCAGGATCCCCGTCCGCGTCCGCTTCCCCGTCCAAGGTCTCGGTGTCGAAGCTGCGGGAGCTGGAGCGCAAGGCCGCGGCGCTGCGGCCACGCCAGCTCGCCGGCGTCTCGCCCGGCGTGGCACAGCTCATCGCCAGCATCGGGGCCTGCGAGGCCGCTCACGTCGTCGCCCTGCCGAGGTCCTCATGAACGAAGCGGCGAACGACGGGGACGCCGAGAAGCTGCGTAAGGCGCTGGCGGCCGAGCACGCGGCGCTGTTCGCGTACGGGCTGCTCGGCGCGCGGACGTCGGGAACGCTGCGGACCAGGATCAGCGCGGCGTTCGACGCCCACCGGGCCCGGCGCGACCAGTTGCGCTCGTTCATCACGACGCGGGGCGGCAAGCCGGCCGAGGCGGACGCGTCGTACGCGCTGCCGTTCTTTCCCTCCAACGCCACGCTGGCCGTCAAGCTGGCCCTGCACCTGGAGAACGGTGTGACGGCCGCCTATCTGGAGCTGGCCGCCGCGGAGGAGGCGGCGCTGCGCCGCTATGCCGCGCTGGCGATGCAGGAGGCGGTGACCCGTTCGTACGCCTTCCGTCCCGCGCAGCCCGCGGCCTTCCCCGGGATGCCCGTCGCGGCGGCGGCGCCGTCGGCCGCCGTCCCCACCCCGACGCGGGACGGCGAGTAGGCCAGGCCGTTCAGCGGTACAGGACGGACAGCAGGTCGGGCCCGAGGCGTTCGACGGCCTCGGCGTCGAGCTGGTAGTAGACGACCGACCCACGCCTGTGCGTGTGCACGAGCTGGGCCTCCCGCAGCCTGCGCAGATGCCTGGACACCTGGGGCGCGGTCATGCCGAGCTGCGTGGCCAGCTCGGCGGTGGCGACCGGGTTGCGCAGGATCGCGTAGCAGAGCCGCAGCCTGGTGGGGTCCTGCAGGGCGGCGAGCCGGCGCCTGGCGGTCTCCAGGGACGGCGTCGGCGTGCTCCCGTCGTCGGACCGGTGGTCGGCGCCGTACTGGATGACCACCGGGTAGCCGGGGAAGTGCTTGATCACGAAGTGCGGGCGGCCGTGGACGGTCGGCACGATCAGGCAGGGGCGGGCGGCGTCGACCCGGGCGGTGGCGTTGTACAGCTTGTCGAACACGATGCGCAACGACCTGCCGCTCACCAGGCCCGGCGGCGCGGAGGCCGTGGGGAGGCCGGCGAGCGCCATGGCGCCATGCCGGCGCAGCTCGCGCTCGCGCGCCGCCGCGTCGCGGTCGAGCACCGGGCGCAGCGCGGGCCACTCCTCGTCGAAGGCCACGGCCGCGAAATCGGCGAGGAAGCCGAGCAGCTCGCCGCGGAAACCCTCCGGGTCGGCCCGCAGCCGGGCCCCGATCTCCATCCGGCTGGTGGAGATCAGCCGCAGCCGGTGCAGCACCTCGTCGTTGAGCTCGGGGCCGACCTCGGTGTCGTTCTTGCCGATCAGGGCCTGCACGGTCATCGCCGTGAAGTCGCCGATGGGCAACTCGGCCACCTCGCCCAGCTCGCCGGCCAGCGTCCGCCTGGGCCCGGCCGACACCGGGAGCAGGTAGCGGGCGCGGAAGGCGCCCCAGAGCGGCGCCCAGGCCGCGGCGGTGGCCAGCAGCCCGCTGTCCAGGGCGGCGTGCGTCCTGGCGACGTAGCCGGCGCTGGCGGGGTGGTGGCCGGGCTCGTCGAAGGCGTGCAGGCAGGCGCACAGCTCGGCCAGCGGTGACTGCTGCACGGCGACGGATCCGGCGCCGGTCGAGTCGAGGAGGAGCGTGACGGCCACCCTGCACATTACCGCGTTCGCGGCAATCTCCTTGTGGACGAACCCGTGTTTGCCCAGGCTGTCGCCTCATGGCTGAGGCACTGCACGTGGTCAAGCATCCAACGGGGTTCTACTCGGCGGGCGCGACGACTCTTTTCGCGTCGAAATATGACCAGAGGTTCTCTTACTGCTTGTACGTCCCGTCCGCGCACGACCCTGACGGCGCTCCCCTGCCGCTGGCGGTGCTGCAGCACGGGACGGGGCGGCGCGGCCCGCAGTACCGCGACAACTTCGCCGACTGGGCCGAGAAGCACGGCTGCATGGTGCTCGCCCCGCTCTTCCCCGCCGGCATCGTGGACCCGGACGACCTGCACAACTTCAAATTCCTCCGGTACGGCGACATCCGCTTCGACCACGCGCTGCTGGCCATGGTCGACGAGGTCGGCGAGCGCTTCAACGTGAGCGCCGGGCGGTTCCTGCTGCACGGGTTCTCGGGTGGCGGCCAGTTCGTGCACCGGTTCGCCTACCTGCACCCCGACCGGCTCGCCGGATTGTCAATTGGTGCACCAGGGCGGATAACGTACATCGACCCGAGCAGTCAGTGGTGGATCGGGTTGAAGGGGTTCGAGGCGGAGTTCGGCTGCGCTCCGAGGGTGGAGGAGCTGCGCGAGGTGCCGGTGCAGATGGTCGTGGGCAGCGACGACGTGGAGACCTGGGAGATCAACAACCAGGGCGACACCAACTGGATGGACGGCGCCGACGCCCACGGGGTCACGCGCATCGACCGGCTCAAGGCGCTGCGCGACAACTTCGAGGACCACGGGATCAGCGTGCGGTTCGACGTCGTGCCGGGCGTGGGCCACGAACCGATGGCGGTGCTCGAGCCGGTCAAGGACTTCTTCGCATCGATCCTCACCCCCCGGGAGTCATCATGAACATCAGATCGCTGGCCGCGGTCACCGTGACCGCGGCCGTCACGCTCGGCGGCTGCGCCGTGGGCGAGAGCACCGAGCCGGGCGGCGGCTATCCGAGCAAAGCCCTGTCGATCATGGCGCCGGGCAGCCCCGGCGGCGGCTGGGACACGCGGGCCCGCGGCATCGCCAGCGCGCTCAGCGAGTGCAAGGTGGCCGGTGTCGACGCCACGGTCACGAACGTCCCCGGCGCGGGCGGCACGATCGGGTTGGCCCAGTTCGCCAAGAAGCAGGGCGACCCGTACCAGCTCATGGTCATGGACAGCGTGACCATGCTGGGCGGCATCGTGAACAACAAGTCGCCGGTCGATCTGGCCACGCTGACGCCGGTGGCCGGGCTGAGCCGGGGGCCGAGCGCGATCGTGGTGCCGAAGGCGTCGCCGTACAAGGATCTGAAGGCGCTGCTCGACGCGATGGAGGCCAAGCCGCACAGCGTCAAGTGGACGGGTGGCTCGCTCGGCGGGCCCGGTCAGATGACCGTGGCGGGGCTGGCCAAGGGCCGGGGCATCGCCGCCAAGGAGATGAACTTCGTGCCCACCTCGGGCGGCGGCGAGTCCATGAACCTGCTGCTCAGCGGGGCCGCCACGGTCGGCGTCGACACCGTCGCCGAGCTGCGGGCGCAGCTCCAGGCCGGTGAGCTGCGGGCGCTCGCGGTGGACTCCGAGCAGCGGGTCGCCGGGGTGGACGCGCCCACCATGAAGGAGCTCGGCATGGCCGACGAGGCGGTCTCCACGCTGGCGGGCGTGCTGGCGCCGGCCGGGCTGTCCGACCAGCAGCAGCAGGACGTCGTCGGCCTGCTCGACAAGGTTCGCCAGAGCTCGTGCTGGAAGAAGGTCCTCGAGCGCAACAACTGGACCGAGGACTGGACGCCCGGCGACGAGTTCGGGAAGGTCCTGGCCGAGCAGCGGACGCAGGTGACCGCCATCCTGGGTGAGCTGGGGCTCGGCAAGTGACGCAGCGGATCGTCTCGCTCGGCTTCCTGCTGGCGGCCCTGGTGGTGCTGGCCCAGGCGTTCGCGATCCCGGAGGGCAACGGCTACCAGGCCGTGGGGCCCCGGGCGTTCCCGCTGCTGGTCGGGGTCGGCCTGGCCGTCGTGGCCGTCATCGGGGTCGTCCAGGCCTTCAGAGCGGGCACGCGGCAGGCCGAGCCGGGCGAGGCGGCCGAGGCGGCCGAGGCGGAGGGCACGCACTGGCCTTCCGTGCTGTGGCTGGTGGGGGCGCTGGCGGGGTACGCGCTGCTGCTCGTCCCCGCGGGCTACTGGCAGGCGACCACCGTGTTCTTCGTGGCCGTCGCCAGGGTGCTGGGCAGCAGGAAGCCGGTCCGCGACGTCCTGGTGGGGCTGGCGCTGGCGCTGGCCACGTACTTCCTGTTCGACCGGCTCCTCGGCATCTCGCTGCCGCCGGGCCTGATCCGATTGGCGATCTGACATGGACGTGCTCGGCAACCTGCTCGACGGCTTCGGCCACGCGCTGAGCCTGCAGAACCTGCTGCTCGCCATGCTCGGCGTCACCGTCGGCACGCTCGTGGGCGTGCTGCCGGGGCTCGGGCCGGCCACGACGATCGCGTTGCTGCTGCCGCTGACGTTCGTGTTCGACCCGGTGGGGGCGTTCGTGATGTTCGCCGGGATCTACTACGGCGGCATGTACGGCGGCTCCACCACCGCGATCCTGCTCAACATCCCCGGCGAGACGGCGTCGATCCCGACGACGCTGGAGGGCTATCCGATGGCCAGGCGCGGCCGGGCCGGGGCGGCGCTGGCGACGGCGGCCATCGGGTCGTTCGTGGCGGGCACGATCTCCACGGTGGTCATCACCTTCCTCGCGCCCGGCATGTCGAACATCGCCAAGCTGATCCAGCCCGCCGAGTACTTCTCGATCATGGTGCTCGCGTTCGTGACGGTGACCTCGCTGATGGGCGACTCGATCGTGCGCGGGCTGTCGAGCCTGTTCCTGGGGCTGACGATCGGGATGGTCGGCATCGACCAGATGACCGGGCAGCCGCGGTTCGCGTTCGGGGTGCCCGAGCTCTACGAGGGGCTGTCGGTGGTGGCGGTCGCCGTGGGGCTGTTCGCGGTGGCGGAGGCGGTCTCGACGGCCGCCGCGCGGCACCATCCCGCGCAGCCGCCCGTCACGCTGGACGGGAAGATCGGGATGACCCGCGAGGACTGGCGCAGGTCGTGGAAGCCGTGGCTGCGGGGAACCGCGTTCGGGCTGCCCATCGGGTCGCTGCCCGCGGGTGGCGCGGAGCTGCCGACGTTCCTGAGCTACAACGTGGAGAAGCGGCTGTCCAAGCACAAGGAGGAGTTCGGCCACGGGGCCATCGAGGGCGTCGCGGGACCTGAGGCGGCCAACAACGCGGCCTTCTCCGGGGTGCTGGTGCCGCTGCTCACACTGGGGATCCCGACGTCGGCCACGGCGAGCATGCTGCTGATCGCGTTCCAGATCTACAACGTGCAGCCGGGGCCGCAGCTCTTCGACCAGCAGCCGGTGCTGGTGTGGACGCTGATCGCCAGCCTCTACATCGGCAACGTGATGCTGCTGGTGCTGAACCTGCCGCTGATCCGGGTGTGGGTGAAGCTGCTCAGCGTGCCCGCGGCGCTGCTGACGGCCGCCATCCTGACGTTCGCCACGCTGGGGGTGTACTCGATCTCGCAGAGCGTGTTCGAGGTGCTGGTGGCATACGGGTTCGGGCTGCTGGGGTGGGTGCTGCACCGGGCGCGCTACCCGGTCGCGCCGCTGATCCTGGGCGCGGTGCTGGGGCCGTTGATGGAGGTGCAGTTCAGGAGGGCGCTGGCGTTCAGCGAGGGCGATCCCTCGGTCTTCGTGACGCGGCCGGTGTCGCTGGCCATCCTGCTCGTCGCGGCGGCCTGCCTGGTCGGGCCGGCGGTCCTGCGCAAGCGCGCCAAGGCACCGCTGCCGGCCGCCTGAACGACGGCCTGAACGACGGCGGCGCGGGCCTGGCTGAAAGAGCCGGGCCCGCGCCGCCGTTCAGGTGAGATGCCGCTCGTCAGGCGACGGCGGCGGCGATGCGGTCGGCGGCCTCGGCGACGGGGATCTCGGACTTCTCGCCGGAGACCCGGTCGCGCAGCTCCACGACGCCCTGCGCCAGCCCGCGCCCGACCACCACGATCGTCGGCAGGCCCAGCAGCTCGGCGTCCTTGAACTTCACGCCGGGCGAGACCTGCGCCCGGTCGTCGACCAGGACCCGCAGGCCGCGCGACGACAGCTCGGTGGCCAGCTCCAGAGCCGTCTCCACCTGGTTGTCCTTGCCCGTGCCGACGATGTGCACGTCGGCGGGCGCGACCTCGCGCGGCCACACGAGGCCGAGCGCGTCGTGGGCCTGCTCGGCGATGACCGCCACGGCCCGCGAGACGCCGACGCCGTAGGAGCCCATGGTGATGCGGATCGGCTTGCCGTCGGGGCCGAGCGCGTCGAGCCCGGCGGCGTCGGCGTATTTGCGGCCGAGCTGGAAGATGTGCCCGATCTCGATGCCGCGGTCGATGGACAGCCCGGAGCCGCAGCGCGGGCAGGGGTCTCCCGCGCGCACCTCGGCGGCCTCGATCGTGCCGTCGGGGGTGAAGTCGCGGCCGGCGACCACGTTCGAGGCGTGCTTGCCGGGCTCGTTGGCGCCCGTCACCCACGACGTGCCGGTGACGACCCGGGGGTCGACGAGGTAGCGGATGCCGAGCTCGCGCAGGACCTGCGGGCCGATGTAACCGCGTACGAGACCCGGGTGCCTGGCGAAGTCGGCGGCCTCGAAGATGGCGGGCTCGCCGGGCGACAGCGCGGCCTCCAGGCGCTTGAAGTCGACCTCGCGGTCACCCGGAACGCCGATGATCAGCGTCTCGACCTTGTCGGAGCCGGGCGTGGTGACCTTGACGACGACGTTCTTCAGCGTCTCCGCGGCGGTGATCGACAGGCCGTGGTGCTCGTTGACGTGGGCGACCAGCGTCTCGATGGTCGGGGTGTCGGGGGTGTCCATGACCTGGAGCGGCGCCGCGTCCTCGATCGCGCGGGCGGCCGGGGCGGTGGTGGTGACGGCCTCGGCGTTGGCCGCGTAGCCGCACGAGTGGCAGGCCACGAACGTGTCCTCGCCCGTGGGCGTGGGCGCCAGGAACTCCTCCGACGCCGACCCGCCCATCGCGCCCGACTGGGCGAACACGATCTTGTAGTGGATGCCGAGGCGGTCGAACGTCCTGATGTACGCCTCGCGGTGCTGCTCGTAGGAGTGCTTGAGCCCGTCGTCGTCGAGGTCGAAGGAGTAGGAGTCCTTCATGAGGAACTCGCGCCCGCGCAGGATGCCCGCCCGGGGCCGCGCCTCGTCGCGGTATTTGGTCTGAATCTGGTAGAGCGTGACCGGATAGTCCTTGTAGGAGGAGTATTCGCCCTTGACCATGTCGGCGAAGAGCTCCTCGTGCGTCGGACCGAGGAGATAGTCGGCGCCCTTGCGGTCCTGGAGCCTGAACAGGGTGTCGCCGTATTCGGTCCAGCGGCCGGTGGCCTCGTAGTATTCGCGGGGCAGCAGGGCGGGGAAGAGCACTTCCTGGCCGCCCATCCGGTTCATTTCCTCGCGGACGATTCTGGTGACGTTTTCCAGCACCAGCTTGCCGAGGGGCAGCCAGGAGTAGATGCCGGGCGCTACGCGGCGGACGTATCCGGCGCGGACCAGCAGCTTGTGGCTCGGCACTTCCGCGTCTGCCGGGTCGTCCCGCAGGGTGCGAAGAAACAACGACGACATGCGCAGCAACACGGCTACTCCTTGCTCGAACCTGGATGTGAAGGACTACAGGCTATCGACTCGGGGCGGCCCTGCGCTCGGGCTTATCTCTGGGGGCTCGTGTACGTGAGCCCGGGACGCCGTCGCGGGCACCGTCAGACCGCGAGCGGGATCCAGCCGGCCACGAAGGCCGCCAGGCAGATCGTGAACAGGCCGGAGAACACGGCCGACAGCGCCAGCGCGCGGATCCGCCCGCGCATGCTCCTGCGCAGCACGAGCACCAGGACGATCGAGACGAGCCCGACCGCGACCGCCGGTCCCGGCCAGAACGACCGCTCGCTGTCGATGAACCCGGGGGTCGCGCGGTTCACCACGTCGGCGATCAGCGCGGCCCCGACGACGCCCGCGGCGAGGTCGCCCCAGCCGTCGTCCCTGCGGGTGACGTAGGCCAGCAGGCCGAGGCCGACGAGGAGGACGAGCGTCCAGTTGAGCCCGGCGGCGCTGCCGCCGATGATGTCGAAGGAGTCGTGGCCGCGCAGCGCGCCCGCGCCCAAGGCCGAGACCAGCGTGGAGACCGCCGCCAGGAACGTCGTCAGCAGCGCCCACCCGAACCCCGACGCGCTGGCGCCCACGGCCAGCGACAGGGCGAGGTAGGCGTAGGGGTCGTAGATCTGCCCGAGCCAGCCGGGGCCGGAGACGAACATGCCCGTGAGGCCGACGACCAGGCCCCCGAGGAAGGCCGCCAGCAGATGACGTTCGATGCCGCGCTGCCGCCGGTCGTACTCGGCGAAGTCGGCGTACTCGATGGTGGTGTTGTTCATCTCCATTTCCCTGGTCAACCCTCCCCCGGCATTTTCATGGGATGACCGCTTTCAGATTATGTATTCATCCCAAAAAGGCAAGTTTCGGTCACCCGTTTCCAAAACAAGCAATCGCTTGGTTAGCATGACCGCATGGCACTCGCCGATGAGCTCCGCACCGTCGTGCGGACGTACCTCGCCGACCGTCCCGAGGCGTCGTGGCAGGAGTTCTCGCGGGACGTGGGGATCGCGGGGCTGCTCGTGCCGGAGGAGCACGGCGGGGCGGGCTGCGGTCCGGCCGAGACGGCGGCGGTGGCGGAGGAGCTGGGGCGGGTCCTGTCGCCCCATCCGTTCCTGCAGTCGGCGGTGCTGGCCGTCGAGGCGATCAAGGCGAGCGCGGCTCAGGACCTGCTGGCCGAGCTGGCCGAGGGTGCGCTGACGGCGACCGTGGTCCTGCCGGGTGACGGCGACCTGCGCCTGGACGGTGACCTGCTCACGGGCGTCGTCCCGTACGCGCTGGCCGGCGAGCTGGTGCTCCTCTACGTCGGCGGGCTGCTGGTGACGGCCGTACCCGCGCGGCGCGCGGCGCTCAGGACCGTGGACGAGAGCCGGCCGCTGCAGCGGCTCGCCTTCCAGGACAGCCCGGTACGGCGGCTCGGCGACGGCGGCTCGTGGACCCGCGTACGCGACCTCGGGATCGCCGCCCTGGCCGCCGAGCAGGTGGGCGGGGCGCAGCGGTGCCTGGAGACGGCGGTCGAGCACGCCAAGCGGCGGCGGCAGTTCGGGCGGCCGATCGGCTCGTTCCAGGCGATCAAGCACAAACTGGCCGACCTGTTCCTGCTCGTGGAGTCGGCCAGGTCGGCGGCCGGGGCGGCGGCGCGCGACGAGATGTTCGCGGCGATCGCCGGGTCGTACTGCACGGAGGCCTATCTGACGGCGGCCGGGGAGAACATCCAGATCCACGGCGGGATCGGGATCACCTGGGAGCATCCCGCGCACCGCTACCTGAAGCGGGCCGCCTCGGACGCGCAGCTCTTCTGCCCGCCGGAGGCCCACCGGGCCCGCCTCGCGGCCCGCGTATTCGGCGACGCGCCGGGCTAGCCGCCGAGCAGCTCTTCCCAGGGGTGGCGGGTGTTGGTGCGGCGGGTGGTGTCGAGGGCCTCGGCCAGCCGCCAGAAGCCCGGCCTGGCGCGTACGGTGGCCCGCCCCATCGGGTCGATCGCCCGCAGCTCGAACCGCACGCCCATCACGTCGAGCACCGCCGAGCCCGCGCTTCCCCGGCCGGCCGCGGCGACCAGCGTGCCGTCGAACTCGGGGTCGCGCACCTGCTCGGCGAGCAACGCGGCCACCTCGGACGCGTAGGGGCCGTCCCGCCACTCGATGTGCCAGCTGTGGTCGGAGCCGCGCCACCAGGTCAGATCGCGGCACGACTCGATGAAGTCGGCCTCCGTCGCGAGCGCGGCCATCACCCTGCCGAACGCCTCATATCTGCGGGCACTCGTGAGCGAGAGGTCGTCGTCGCCGGTGCCGGTGAGCACGCCATCCTTCGGCCGCCGCAGCGCGTACTTTCGCTTCACGAGCACCCACTCTGATCGCGGTCGCGCCCTTCCCGCAAGTCTTTGCTGCTGATACGCTCTACCAAGCGAGCGCTTGGTTTCCTACTTCGCCGGAGGCGCGATGACGTCCCTACGGATCAGCCTGGGGTATGAGCTGGAGGTCCGCGGTCGCACCCGCGAAGTCGAGCAGCGGGCGTTCCAGAACGTGATCGACCAGGTCGTCCTGGGCGACCGGCTGGGCTTCGACACCGCCTGGTTCGTGGAGCACCACTTCACCAGGGGTTTCTCCCACTCTTCCGCCCCCGACCTGGTCCTGGCGGCCATCTCCCAGCGCACCGAGCGCATCCATCTGGGGCTCGGTGTGGTGCTGCTGCCGTTCCAGTCCCCGATCCGCACCGCGGAGCGCGTCGCCACGCTGGACGTGCTGAGCGGCGGGCGGGTGGAGTTCGGGACGGGGCGCGGGGCCTCGCCGCTGGAGTACCAGGCGTTCCAGAAGCCGTTCGAGAAGTCGCGGCAGATCTGGGAGGACTCGCTGGAGGCCACGCTGGCCATCTGGAAGGCCGACGGCGAGCCCATCAGCCGGTCGAACGAGTTCTTCGAGATCCCCGACGTGGCCGTCTACCCGCGACCGGCGCAGGAGCCCCATCCGCCGGTGTGGGTGGCCTCCACCTCGCTGGAGGGTTACCTGGCGGCCGCGCGGCACGGGTACAACCTGCTCGGCATGACGATGCTCAAGGGCATCGACGACGTCGCCGCCGACATCGCGAGATATCGCGAATGCCTGGCGGAGAACGGCTTCGACCCGGACAGCCGGCGGGTCGCCCTGATGATCCCCTGGTTCGCCGCCCCCACGCGCGACGAGGCCAACGCCACGGCCGCCGACGCGGTCCTGTGGTACATCCGCCGCCAGGTCAACCTGGTCACCCCGCCCGACTACTACGACGCCCGCCACGCCACGCACCGCGTGCTGGGGCAGCTCGCCGCCGGGCTGCCGCCCGACGAGGCCATGGCCACGCTGCGGGAGCACCTGATGGTGGTGGTGGACGACGTGGAGGGCTCGCGCAAGGCCCTGGCCAGGATCGCCGAGGCCGGCGCCACGGATCTCATCATCCAGGCGCAGGTCGGCGGGCTCGCGCACGAGCGGGTCTGCGACTCGATGACCCTCTTCATGACCGAGGTGATCCGCTGATGTCCCGCCCTGATCGCGGTGATCCGCCGATGTCCCGTCTCGACCGAGGCGATCCGCCGATGTCCCGTCTCCGACCGATCGAGGTGACGCTTCGATGGCTCGCTGGCTGACCCGTGACGATCTCGGGGCCGCCGCGCACTCCGCCACCGGGCTCCTGCTGGTCTCCCCCGACGTGTCGAGCGTCTTCCCGCTGGGTCCTGGCGACCGTACCGCGGCGGGGGAGCTGACCGCGGCGGCGCTGCGGGAGTCGGGGGCCGGCGGGAACGACCGCGTGGTGGTGGCCCTCGCCGAGCCGGCGGGCGCGCTGTGGACGGACGCGGCGGCCGGGGTGGCGCGGGCCGCCGCCTGCGTGGGCCCGCGCGGCCGGATGCGCCTGCACCACGCGCTGTCCGCGCTGAAGGCGAGCACGCTGGTCAGCACGCCGACCGGCGCGATGGACTTCCTGGCCCGCCTGCACCTGGAGTTCCTGCTGGACCCGCTGGACCTCGG
This sequence comes from Nonomuraea rosea, assembly GCF_039539705.1. Classification (NCBI taxonomy): domain Bacteria; kingdom Bacillati; phylum Actinomycetota; class Actinomycetes; order Streptosporangiales; family Streptosporangiaceae; genus Nonomuraea; species Nonomuraea rosea. The sequence goes on from NZ_BAABDQ010000038.1 coordinate 66,629, forward strand.
GCTCCGGAACATCGTCCTGACCGGCGAGATCGCCTCGAAGGGGACGATGAGGCATCTGGCGGGCGAGTTCGGGGCCAGAGTGACGGAGGTGTACGCCAGCCCGTTCGGCGGCGGCGCCCTGGCGTGGCGGGCGGCCGAGGAGGACCCGCTCACCCCGCTCGCGGACGGCCTGCTCGGGCTCGCGGCGCTGACCAAGGACGACGTCGCGGACCCGGAAGCGGGGCTCGCCGAGCTGGTGATCACCCCGCACGCGCACTCGGCGCTCGGCGACGCCGTGCTCAGGACCGGGCAGGTCGCGAGGACGGGCGCCGGCATTCCCGCGCCCGCGCACACGGTGGGCGACCACGTGCTGGTCAGAGGGGTGTGGCTGGCGCTGCCCCGCATCGAGAAGGCGCTGTCGAAGATCGACGGCGTGGCCGGCTGGGAGCTGTCGGTCAGCAGGCAGGGGACGCTGGACGCGGCGGTGCTCACCGTGCGGTTCAGCCGGGCGAGCCTGGTCGGCAACCCCATGTGGAAGTCGCGGATCGAGCAGTCCGTCCGCGCGCTGACCCCCATGGCCATCGGCGTGGAGATCGCCCAGGACGTCGCCGAGAGCGCCGCCCCCGGCACGGTGAACGACCTTCGCGGCCACCACCTGGGCAGGGACCGCGCTCTGCTCGGCTAGAGATCGGGGCGACCATGGCAGCACCGATGCCGGACTGGGGAACGCTCCCCCGCATGCTGCGCGACCAGGCCGAGCGCCATCCCGGCGCCGTCGTGGTCGCCGAGGGCGGCACCCGGGTGACGCTGGCCGGGCTGAGGACCGCGGCGGCCGAGATCGCCCGCGGCCTCATCGCCCTGGACGTCGCCCCGGGCGACCGGGTGGCGATGTGGGGGCTGAACTCGGCCCACTGGGTGCTGCACGCGTTCGGGATCTGGGACGCGGGCGCGGTCATCGTGCCGCTCTCGTCCCGGTTCAAGGGCATCGAGGCGGCCCAGCTGATCGAGAAGACGGGCGCGAAGGTGCTGATCACCGGCGCGGGCCCGTCGGCGTCCCCGCTGGCCGGCCTCCTGCCGCCCGTCCCCTGCCTGCGCCACACCGTGCCGCAGGAGAGCTCGTTACGGGACCTGGGCGCGAACGTGCCCGCGCGGGACGCCGAGGAGCGCGCGCTCGACGTCCGCCCCGACGACCTGTGCGAGATCATGTCCACGTCGGGCACCACCGGCGCGCCCAAGGGCGTCATGCTCGACCACGCCCAGGTCCTGCGCGGCTACTGGGACTGGTCCGAGATCGTCGCCCTCGACGAGCACGACCGCTATCCGGTGATCGCGCCGTTCAGCCACGGGTTCGGGCTGAACGCCGGGCTCATCGCCTGCGTGCTGCGCCGGGCCACGATGCTGCCGATCCCCGTCTTCACGCCGGACGCCTTGATGGAGCTGATCTCCGCCGAGCGGGTCACGGTCCTCGCGGGGCCGCCCACCCTGTTCCACCGGCTGCTGGACGAGCTGGACCGCGGCTCCTGGGACGTCTCGTCGCTGCGGGTGGCCATCTGCGGCGCCGCCGCCGTGCCCGCCGCGCTGATCACCCGGCTGGTCGAGCGGGTGGGCCTGGATCGGATGATCAACGCGTACGGGCTGATGGAGGGCACGGTCGTGTCCATGACCAGGGCCGGGGACCCCATCGAGGTGATCGCGAACACCACCGGCAGGGCCGTGCCCGGCATCGAGGTCAAGGTCGTGGACGACGACGGCAAGGACGTGGCGCACGGCGAGCGCGGCGAGATCCTGCAGCGCGGCTACGGCGTGATGCGCGGCTACTGGGACGAGCCGGACAGGACGGCCGAGGCGGTCGACGCGGACGGCTGGCTGCACACGGGTGACGTGGGCGTGCTGGACGAGTACGGAAATCTGGCCATCGTGGACCGCAAGAAGGAGCTCTACATCGTCAACGGCTTCAACGTCTCCCCCGCCGAGGTGGAGTCGCTGCTGCTGCGCGAGGGTTCGCTGGCGCAGGCGGCGGTGGTCGGCGTGCCCGACCCGGTGACGGGCGAGACGGGCCTGGCGTACGTAGTGCCGCGGCCAGGGGTGAGCGTCGATCCCGCGGCCCTGACGACGTGGGCGAAGGACAACATGTCCAACTACAAGGTCCCCAAGCGGATCGTCGTCGTCGACTCCCTCCCCGCGAACGTCAACGGCAAGATCGACAAGCGGGCCCTCCGTGAGCGGGCGATCGCCGGATAAAGCCGAAGTGTTGCTCGGCTCGCGCGGTGTTGAGCCGCTACGTTGGCATCAGCCCCGATCGAGCGGTATTCGCCGGGCACGGGTTCATCCGCACCGGCGACCGGGGATACATCGATCACACTGGCCGGTTACATCTTGTAGGACGTGCGTCCGGGTAACCGAGGCTTAGGAGGCAGCGTGGCGTTGCACGTGGCGGTCATCGGGTCGGGCCCAGCCGGGATCTACACGGCCGAGGCACTGGTCAAGCAGTCGGCGGAGCCTGTCCAGGTCGATGTGCTCGAACGCCTGCCCACCCCGTACGGGCTGGTCAGATACGGCGTCGCGCCCGACCACACGTCGATCAAGTCCATCGCGAACTACCTGCGCAAAGTCCTGGAGCTCCCGGAGGTCCGCTTCCTCGGCGGCGTCACGCTCGGCGCGCACGTGTCCGTGGAAGACCTGCTGAGCGCCTACGACGCCGTGGTCTACTGCACGGGCGCGATGGTCGACAGAAGGCTCGGCATCCCCGGCGAGGACCTGCCCGGCAGCGTGGCGGCGACCGACTTCGTCAACTGGTACTGCGGGCATCCCGACGTCGATTCCGGCATGTTCACGCTCGACAGCCCCGAGATCGCGGTGATCGGCGTCGGCAACGTGGCGGTGGACGTCGTACGCGTGCTGGCCAAGACCTCCGAGGAGCTGAAGGCCACCGACGTGCCCCACGACGTGCTCGAACGCCTCGAAGAGAGCCAGGTGAAGGCCATCCACATGGTCGGCCGCCGCGGGCCCGAGCACGCCAAGTTCACCCTCAAGGAGCTGCGGGAGCTCGGCGAGCTGGCCAACGCCGACGTGTGCGTCCGCCCCGAGGAGGCCGTCGTCCTGGGCGTCGACTTCCCGCGCCAGATCCAGGGCAACATCAAGGTCCTGCAGTCGTGGGCCGCCCGCGAGCCGGTCGGCCGGCCGCGCCGCCTCGACGTCCGCTTCTGGATGCGGCCCGTGGAGATCCTCGGCACCGAGCGGGTCGAAGGGCTCAAGCTCGAACGCACCCGCCTGTCGGAGGAGGGCCGTGTGGTCGGGACGGGCGAGTTCGAGACGCTGCCGGTCGGGATGGTGCTGCGCTCGGTCGGCTACCAGAGCGTGCCGCTGCCCGGGGTGCCGTTCTCCGAGTCGACCATGACCGTGCCGAACGAGGCCGGGCGGGTGCGGGAGCGCGAATACGTGGCGGGCTGGCTCAAGCGCGGACCGACCGGGGTGATCGGCACCAACAAGTCGGACGCGGCCGAAACGGTCCGCACGCTCCTCGCCGACCTGGAAGGCGGCGAACGCGTCCCCGACGGCGGCATCGACGCGCTGCTGGCCTCACGGGAGGTGCGGCCGGTGACCTACGAGGAGTGGCAGGGCATCGAGACGGCGGAGAGCGAGCTGGCCAAGTCGCTCGGCCGGGGCGAACGCGTCAAGCTCGCCGGACTGGAGGCCATGCTCCGTGCCTGCCGTTCCTAGCGGCCGGGGGGTGCCCGGGTTCGAGGAGACGTACCGCGTGCAGCAGGCGCGCTATCCCGCGTCCGAGCCCGGCTGGCAGCCGGTCCACACCGTGTACGTGCCCGCCGACCGGTTCTCCGCCCGCACGGTCTCCGAGTGGGGTGACCAGGCGTCGTCGCTGTTCAAGTCGCATCTGGCCGGACCTGGCGAGCTGGCCGAGGTCTTCGGGACGCCGGACAGCACAGCCGCGGCCGTGCACGAGAAGGTGCTGCGGAAGCTGTCCGCCGAGCCGATCGAGGACCTGCGGATCGACTTCGAGGACGGCTACGGCGTCCGCGGTGACGCGGTGGAGGACGCGCACGTGGCCCAGGCTGTCGAGGCGGTGGCGGCCTTGCACGCGGAGGGCGCGCTGCCGCGGCGGTGGGGGCCGCGGGTGAAGTCGTTCGCGGACGGGGATCCGGAGCGGGCGGTGCGGACGCTGGAGTCGTTCGTCACGGGGGTGGCGGAGCGGGCCGGCGGGCTGCCCGGCGGGTTCACGGTGACCTTTCCGAAGGTGCTGATGGAGGCGTACCTGGGGCAGTTCGCGGGCGTGCTGGAGCGTCTGGAGTCGCGGATCGGGGCGAGGCTGCGGTTCGAGATGCAGGTGGAGGCGCCGCAGACGCTGCCGTTCCTGCGCGGCGACCTCGCCGAGTCGCTGGGCGGGCGGCTGGCGGCGGCGCACTTCGGGGTGTTCGACTACACCGCCGCGATCGGGCTCCCGCCGCACGAGCAGCGGCTCGACCACCCGGCCTGCGACCATGCCAGGCACGTGATGCAGACGGCGTTCGCGGGCACGGGGGTGGAGCTGTCCGACGGGTCGCTGGCCGCCGCGCCCGCGTCGGAGCGGGCGCAGGACGTGCACGCGTTGTGGCGGCGGCACGCCGAGCTGGTCTCACACTCGCTGCGGCACGGCTTCTACCAGGGCTGGGACATGCATCCCGCGCACCTGGTGAGCCGGTTCGCCACCGTCTACGCCTTCCACCTGGCCCGGTACGACTCCTACCGGGCCCGGGTGAGCGCGTGGGAGGAGCAGCGGGAGGCCGGGGGCGGGATCATGGACGAGCCCGCGACGATCCGCACGCTCGCCGCCGCACTCCGCCGCGCCGACGCCGCCCTGCCCTGAGCCGTCCGGGAGAGCCGACGCCGCCCTGAGCTCTTCGGGAGAGCCGACGCCGTCCTGACCTGGGCCCTTCTGTCAGTCGCGTTCGACGAGGGTTCGCCACTGGCGCACCAGCCGCCACTCGACCGGGTCCGACCAGCTCGCCCGCACGGCGGAGCCGACGTGGAATGCGCGGATGCCGTAGTCGAGCAGGGTGGGCACGTGCACCGGCTTGAGCCCGCCGCCGGCCAGGACGATCGAGCCGTCGCCCGCCTCGGCGCGCGTCTTCAGCGTCGGCAGGCCGGAGCCCACCCCGTGAGGGGAGCCTGAGGTGAGCACGGTGGCCAGGTTGGGCAGCAGGCGCACGGCCCGCCAGGACGCCTGGATGTCGGCCGCGTGATCGACGGCCCGGTGGAACGTCCACGGGAGCGGGGAGACGGCGTGGATGAGCGCCTCGGTGGCCACGAGGTCGACGGCGCCCGCGCCGTCGAGAAACCCGAACACGAACCCCGCCGCGCCCGCCTGCGCCAGGGCCTTGACGTCGCGGCTCAGCCGGTTCAGTACGTCGGGGTCGGCGGTGAAGTTGGCGTCGCAGCGGAGCATCACCATCTGGGGGAGGGGGCATTCCGCGGCGATCGCGGCGACCGTCTCCGGGGAGGGGGTGAGCCCGTCGGCCGCCATGTCGGAGACGACCTCCAGCCGGTCGGCACCGCCCTGTTCGGCGGCGACGGCGTCGCGCACGTTGAGCGCGATCACCTCGAGCAGGGATCCGGTCATGGAGGAGAGGTTATATGGTGCTCTGCACCTTTCTGGCGCGGATGGCGGGAAAAGATCCCCGCTCAGGCGCACCACACGAGCCGCCCCGGCCGGGCCGGGGTTCCGGGCTCCCGGAGGCCCCCACGGAGTCGGCACGGGCCGCCTGAGCGCCCGGACGGCACCCAAATCGGGCCGCTCCTCTCACCGGACGACCGGGGCTGGGGGCGTACGGGATCGGGCGGAGCTGAGGGGGTACGGGATCGGGCGGGGTTGAGGGCGTACGGGATCACATGGGTCCGAGGGCTACGGGATCGGGTGGGGGTGGGGGCGTACGGGATCGGGTGGGTGTGGGGTGGCCCGGACCCGGGCAGGCCGGGGCCGGGCCGTGGAGGGTGAGAGGCGCCGTCAGGCGCTGATCAGCTCGGCGATCGTGAGATCACGGAAAGCCGTGGTGAGCATGTCCTCCGAGGGACGCTCGAAGAGCGCACCCGAGGAGCGATGGGGCAGGTCCACCGTGCGGACGTGCCTGAACCCGCGGTTGCGGTAGTAGCGCTGCAGCCGGGGGTTCCCCTTCGCGCAGTCCAGACGCAGGCACGGCAGCCCGGAGGCGTGGGCCGAGGCGCCGGCCCAGTCCAGCAGGGCGTCGCCGAGTCCGCTGCCGGACCACGGCCGGGCCACGGCCAGCTTGTGGATGTAGAGGGCGGCGCCCGGATTGTCGCCCGAAGTCCAGAACTCCGGGTCGGCGTGGTCGTCCAGGGCTATGGTTGCTACCGGCGGTGCCGATTCGTCGGGGTCGAGATACCTGAGCTCGTCGTCGAGCAGGAAGAGCACCCGCTCCTCAATGAGCGGTTCGATCCGCTCCGGGCCGAAACCCCCGCGAGGCCACTGCCGCACTCCCTGCGCATAGAGCCACTCAGCGGTGTCTGCGAGCAGCGTGATGACGCCGGGAAGGTCCGCGGGTTCCGCTCGCCGGAGTGCGAGCGGGTGAAGCAGAGTATTTGTGTGCATAGTACAACTCCCGTTGCGTTGGGTTCCCGCGCCAGCACAGAGCGTGATGATGCAATGGTGCGCGGGGGCGAAATGGGGCCATAACCCGATATATATGGATAAATGGCGATTTAGGGGAGTATGCACGACTCCCCTAGGCCAGCGAGGCGGCTTTTCTCGCTGCACCCGGCCGGCGAAATCACCCCTTCTTCGAGCTCGTCAGCGGCGATCGAGCTCGTATCTGATCAAATGCTTGTCGGCGGGCAACACCGACACCGCGACACGTACCGGCATCTCGGCCCCGTCGTATCCGACTCGGACATACACCATGACAGGTGTGCCGAGCTCTAGCTGGAGGCGTTCGGCTTCCTCCTGATTGGGCATGCGAGCCCAAATGTCGTCCACGACGCGTGCTTGCGCGTGGCCGAGCTCTTCCAGTACCCGGTTCGCCCCTCGTGCGATGTCTCCGGGTCGGGCGATCTCAGAGTCGGCAACCAAGTCACGGGGGAAGTAGGAATCGTTGGTGTTGTACGGCTGTCCGTCCACGAAACGCAGACGGCGTCTCACCACCGCTAGCTCCCCATCCGCCAATTCCAGCCTGCTGGCGATCTCCTCTACGGGAGACACCGTCAGCACCTCGATGTACTGGCTTGGCGCGCGGCCTTCCTGCGCCACGGCAAAGGCGAAGGCTTCCCGCAGTTCCCCAGTGGGTTGCGGCTCCAACTCTCGCTGCGGATAGATCAGCAGCGGTCTGCGGTCCCTGACGACGGTTCCCCGTCGGGGCGTGCGCGTAACTAGCCCTTCGTTGACGAGCTCACCGAGGGCCAGCCTTACGGTGTTCCTGCTCACCCCATGGTCTTCCATGAGCTGCGCCTCGGTCGGCAGCTGTGCCCCGGGGCCGAGGACACCCGAGTAGATGGCTCGTCGCAACTCCGAAGCCACCTGCTGATACAGCACCGACCTTGCCACTTTCACCCCTTTTGTTCCAACAATTTAGACGATCTGGTTCTAGCAGGCCACAACCCCTTGACCGAACCCCCTTGACCGGCCCATCATCCATTCGTTGGTACAAATCCATCTAAAGGCCGGTGAGGGGGTGAAGGCCAGTGTTGCCGGTCCGCACGGGTACGCCATACCTGCCCTGGCATGACCCTCGTGAAGCAACACGTTTACTGCGTTACGGGTTGCGTCGCCAGGGGTTCACCCACACCTACCAGAGCAATGGCATCGGCATGTCCGTGCAATCGGCGTTGACTGAGCTGACCGTGCGGCGCGAAGACGGATCCTTTGTCGCGAACAAGGAGGGTGGCGCCCCCGTCACGCATCGCATTGATGACCCGGTTGGTGCAGCTCAACGCATCGCCGCACGTTGCCGGCGGACTGAGCCTTCGAGCTCTCCCATCGACTCCGCGTGCGAACCAACGGTCTAGGACTCCATCCCTCGCCGGAGTCCTGGCGCCGCCGCACACGGGGCAGGAAGCGCGTCCTGGCGGGTCCCCCACGCCCGCCAGGGCGCGCCTTCCTCCGAAGTCTCCGGATCTCTCCGGAGTCCGCGAAGTCGCCAAGGGACCACACCAACGCCTCCCCGACAAGAGACCTCCCGCCCGTTTTCCTCCGGGCGTGTTGCCAGGGTCTTCTCGGGGTTTTCCTGTTTTCGGCGGCGCACGCGCCGCCCGGGTCCCGCTTCTCGCCGTTCGCGGCCACGACCCGGCCCATCTTGTACGGCCGGCACGGGAGGCCCCATCCACCGGCCGCGGCCGGGCTCTGTCCAGGGATACGGTCCTCGGGCGCGCATGGCCGGACGCCGCGACGAACAGGTGCGGCCGGCTGGGTGGTGAGATCGATGACCGGCGGGCAGGCAGGGTCGGCGGGCGTGACCGCGTTGCCACGCCTGTCACCCGGTTCCAACCTCTCACGCCAGCCACCAAGTCTGAGCCGTCCGCATTGACGTCTGCTCTCTTCATCATCAACCCTCGACGCCGAACCTGGGGGCCCCTTTGGGATGGTGGGACTGGTGGGGTTTTCCGGTACGAATCCAATTTCCGGAACTCCGGACGACAGGTCAACCGGCGGGCGGGTTTCCGCTCATCCGGATACCCATCCCACCCCCTCTCAAGTCACCGCCCGACGAACGAATCCCGGAACCGACCCCGGCGACACGGCCCTCCGAGGGGCGACAGGCAAACGCAGGGGACCCCACCCCGGCGGCTGGGTTGGGGTTCGGTCATCGGGGTTCCGGGAGCGGCTCCCAGTCCACCAGCGTGAGCCCGTCGTCGGTCTCCCGGTATGCGGCGCGTACCCGCTCCCCCCGTTCCGGAGTGCGCGCCCCGCGCCACCCCCCGTACACGAGGCAGTCCGGCACCGTCGTCAGCCTGATCATCACCACCAGATAGGGCACCTGGAGGCCGGGCAGGAAGGGCTGGTGGTTGACGATCCAGCTCTCGACCGACCCCTCGGGCTCCGTCGCGCGCCAGTGCCACGCCTCCGTGCGGCACGCCGGGCAGAACGCCCTGGCGGGGAAGCGCGCCACCCCGCACGTGTCGCACTCCTGGACGGCGAACTCGTGCCGGCCCACCCGCGCCCACCACTCCCTGGAGTCCCGGTCCGGTTCCGGCCGGTAGGCCGCCATCACGCCCTCCGGAGGATCAGCGCCGAGGTGGCGGGGAGGATGTAGCCGGGCTGGGCGGTCGAGAGCGCCACCTCCGCGCCCGGCGCCTGCCGGTCCCCCGCGTCGCCCCTGAGCTGGGACACCGCCTCCGCTATGTGGTTCATGCCGTGCACGTAGCCCTCCGACAGGAAGCCGCCGTGGGTGTTGACCGGGAGCGCCCCGCCCAGGGAGGTCGCGCCGGAGGCCACGTACGGGCCGCCCTCCCCCTTGGCGCAGAAGCCGTAGTCCTCAAGCTGGACGATCACCGAGTACGTGAAGCAGTCGTACAGCTCCGCCACGTCGATGTCGCCGGGGCCGAGCCCGGCCTGCGCGTACAGGCGCGGCGCCAGGGCGGCGGCGGCCGTCACCGTGGGATCGCCGGCCGAGCCGGGGAAGGAGCCGGACGAAGCGCCCGAGAGGTGTGAGGTGCCGCCGCCCCAGGCCGCCGCCGAGATGAGGACCGGCGGGCGGCGCAGCGCGCGGGCGCGCTCCGCCGTGGTGACGACGACGGCGCAGGCCCCGTCGGTCTCCAGGCAGCAGTCCAGGAGGCGGAACGGCTCCGCGATCCACCTGCTCGCCAGGTAGTCGTCGAGCGTGATGGGCGTGCGCATGAGGGCTCTGGGGTTCTTGGCGGCGTTCGCGCGCTGGTTGACCGCCAGGTGCCCGAAATGCTCGGCCTTGGTGCCATATTTCAGCATGTGGGCCTGCGCGAACATGGCGTACTGCTGCGGCGGCGCCGAATACCCGTACGGCGCCTGATACTGCACCTCCGGGCTCACCGGCACACCACGCCCCGTGCCGCCCATGCGGAACTCCGAGCGGGCGTTGATGGCCCGGTAGCAGACGACGGTCTCGGCCATCCCCGCCGCGACCGCGAGCGCGGCCTGGCCGACCACGGCGTGCGAGACGCTGCCCCCGCCGAACTGGTCCAGGTGCCAGGACAGGTCCGCCAGCCCGAGTGCGGGGCCGACCAGGGTCGGCGCGGCCGAGTCGCCCACCCGGTGCGTGGCCAGGCCGTCCACGTCGTCCGCCGTCAGGCCGGCGTCCTCCAGCGCGGCCAGTACGGCGCGGCAGGCCAGCGTCAGCGTGCTCACGCCGGAGTCCTTGGTGAAGGGCGTGTAACCGACTCCGGCGATGGCGGTGCTGTCCCGAAAATCAAGCAAGCGCTTGGCCACAACCGTCACGGTAGGCCGGAAATTTCCCCCATGTCAACGCACTGCCCGCCATCGCCCGCCACTGCCCGGCATTCGACTTGACACCTTCTTCAGATTCCCCCTACCGTCCAAGCAAGCGCTTGGTAAGATAGCGCTGTCGGTGACGAGGAGGCGGACCATGAGCACACACGCTGCCCGGCTCATCGCGCCGGACGGCTGTCGCGGCCTTCCGACGCCCCATCAGCGCAGGAATCGCAACGGAGCCGCCATGCCGACGGGCCCTACCCAGAACAGCCCGAACGGCCACCTCGACAGCCAGCGCTTCCGTCAGGTGCTGGGCAGGTTCGCGACCGGCGTGGTGGCGATCACCGCCGTCGATCCCGAGAGCGGCCGGCCGTGCGGCCTGGCGGCCAACTCCTTCACCTCTGTCTCGCTCAACCCGCCGCTGGTGGCGTTCTGCGTGGCGCACACGAGCACGAGCTGGCCCAGGGTGCGCGGCGCCAAGGTCGTCACCGTGAACGTGCTGGCCGAGCACCAGCAGTCCGTCTGCGCTCAGATGGCGACCAAGGGCGGGGACAAGTTCGCGGGCCTGGAGTGGGCCGGCTCCCCCGGCGGCAACCCGGTGCTCGAAGGGGCGCTGGCGTGGCTCGACTGCGTGGTCGAGAACGAGCACCTGGCCGGCGATCACGTGATCGTGGTGGCGCGGGTGCTGCAGCTCGACACGTACGCGGAGGGTGGCCCGCTGCTGTTCTTCCGCGGCGGGTACGGAGGCTTCGTTGAGCCTGCCTGACCAGGCGGGCGGCGAGAGCCCAGGCGGGCTGCGCGCGGCGGCGCGGGCCTGGCTGGAGGAGAGTTTGAGTGGCGAGTTCGCGCACGTCAGAGGGCTCGGCGGCCCGGGGCGCGAGCACGAGGGCCACGAACTGCGCCAGGCGTGGGAGCGCCACCTCGGCAAGGCCGGCTGGACCTGCCTGGCCTGGCCCGAGCGGTACGGCGGCCGTGCCGCCTCCCTGGAGGACCAGGTCGCCTTCCACGAGGAGTACGCCAGGGCCGACGCCCCCGCCCGGGTCGGCCACATCGGCGAGGGCCTGATCGGCCCGACCATCTTGGAGTTCGGCACCGACGAGCAGAAGGACCGTTTCCTGCCGCCGATCCAGCGCGGCGACGAGCTGTGGTGCCAGGGCTACTCCGAGCCCGAGGCCGGCTCCGACCTGGCCGGCGTGCAGACCAGGGCGCGGCTGGACGGCGGCGAGTGGGTGATCGACGGCCAGAAGGTGTGGACGTCGCTGGCCCACGTGGCCGACTGGTGCTTCGTTTTGTGCCGCACCGAGGCGGGCTCGCAGCGGCACCACGGGCTGTCGTACCTGCTCGTGCCCATGAACCAGGACGGCGTCGAGGTCCGGCCGATCGTGCAGCTCACCGGGACCTCCGAGTTCAACGAGGTGTTCTTCGACGGCGCGCGAACGGCGGCGGGCAACGTTCTCGGCGCGCCGGGCGGCGGCTGGCCGGTGGCGATGGCCACGCTGGGCTACGAGCGCGGCGCGTCCACGCTCGGCCAGCAGATCGGCTTCAGGCGGGAGCTGGCCAAGGTGATCGAGACTGCCCGGCGGACCGGCGCGGCCCGCGATCCCGTGCTGCGCGACCGGCTCGTCAGGTCGTGGCTGGAGCTGGAGATCATGCGGCTCAACGCGCTCAGGATGCTCGGCCCGGAGCCGGGCCCGGAGGCGTCGATCGCCAAGCTGTACTGGTCGGAGTGGCACCGCCGGCTCGGCGAGCTGGCCCAGGCCGTACAGGGCCGGGCCGGGCTGGTCGTCCAGGACCCGACCGCGCCCCTTGATGACGGGCCGGGCGGCGGCGGGCTGAACGAGCTGCAGCGGCTCTACCTGTTCAGCCGGGCGGACACGATCTATGCCGGTTCGAGCGAGATCCAGCGCAACATCATCGCCGAGCGCACGCTGGGACTCCCCCGCTGATTGGAGCACGCATGCCGCAGCACACCCCGCCCTACCCCAAGGCGCACGGCCTGCTCGACGGCAAGGTCACGCTGGTCACGGCCGCCGCGGGGGCGGGCATCGGGTACGCCACGGCCAGGCGCTGCGCCGAGGAGGGCGCCACGATCGTGCTGTCCGACCGGCACGAGCGCCGCCTGGCCGCCGCCGCCGACACGCTGACCGAGCTCACCGGCGTCAAGCCGCTGGCGGTCCCGTGCGACGTGACGTCGGAGGCGCAGGTGCTGGCGCTGTTCGACGCGGTGGTGGAGGCGCACGGCCGGCTCGACGTGGTGGTCAACAACGCCGGGCTCGGCGGTACGGCCCCGCTGGCCGAGATGTCCGACGACCAGTGGCACGCGGTCGTCGACGTCACCCTGACCGGCACCATGCGCTGCACCAGGACCGCGCTCCGGCAGATGATCGCGCAGGGCTCCGGCGTCATCGTGAACAACGCCTCGGTGATCGGCTGGCGGGCCCAGCACGGGCAGGCGCACTACGCGGCGGCCAAGGCCGGCGTGATGGCGCTGACCAGGTGCGTCGCGCTGGAGGCGGCCGAGCACGGCGTACGGGTCAACGCCGTGGCGCCGTCGCTGGCGGTGCACCCGTTCCTGGCGAAGGTGACGAGCGAGGAGCTGCTGGCGGAGCTGGCGGCCAAGGAGGCGTTCGGGCGCTCGGCGGAGCCGTGGGAGGTGGCGAACGTGATCGTCTTCCTGGCCAGCGACTATTCCACGTACATGACCGGCGAGGTCGTCTCGGTTTCTTCCCAGCACCCCTAACGATATCTTGTGAGACAGGATATCGTGGAGCTGTGAATATAACGGAACCCATGTTCCTGGCGCTGACCGCGCTGGTGGATGAGCCGCGCCACGGCTACGGGATCGTCCAGGAGGTCGATCGGCTGTCCGACGGGCGCGTGCAGCTCAAGATCGGGACGCTCTACGGCGTGCTCGACCGGCTCTCGGCCGCCGGCCTGGTGGTCCTCGACCGGGAGGAGGCCCAGCAAGGGCGGCTGCGACGCTACTACCGGCTGACCGACGAAGGCGCCCGCGCGCTGCAGGAGGAGGCGACCAGGATGGCCGCCAACGCCGGCGCCGCCAACGCCCGGCTGCGCGCCCGGCTCGCCGGCGGAGCCCTGGCCATCAAAACCATCAGAGGAGCCGGAGCGACGGCCGGAGGTGCCGCGTGAGCCTGCTCGAACAGCGCTACCGCTCCGTCCTGCGCCTGCTGCCCGCCTCCTACCGCGCCGAGCGCGAGGAGGAGATGGTGGCCGCGTACATGGAGATGTCGGGCGAAGTGCCCGACGAGGTCAACCCGCGCCCGCGCTGGGGCGAGATCGCCAGCGTGCTGGCCCTGTCGATGCGGGTGCGGCTGGGCGGCGCGGGCGCCTCGCCCGGCTTCGTCGTCTTCGGCACGGCCGTCCGGCTCGTCGCCCTGCTGGGGCTGGCCTACCAGGGCATGGACGCCGCCCGGGTGGTGGCGGTAGTGGCCCGCGCGGTCATGTTCGGGACCGCGATCCCCCTGGCCGGCGAACCAGGGTCGATCGATCGGCTGCTGTCCTTGCTCGACTCGATGGCGGCCGTCGGCCCGGCCGTCGCGTTCACGGCAATCCTGCGCGGGCATGTCCGGCCGGCGAAGATCGCGGCCCTGCTCGGCGTCGCGCCGACGCTGGTCTACTTCGCGCTCCCGATGATCTTGATTGGGTCGGACGAGATCCGGCCGCTGCCCGAGTCGGCCGATCTGCTGTTCGCGATCGTGCCGGTGCTCGCGCTCCTGGCGGGCTTCCACGGCGACGTCCCGCCGTGGCGGCGGTCGTGGGCGCTCGCCCTGGCGCCCCCGGTCGCCGGCGCGGCGGTGATCGGCTTGACGTGGCTGGCGGTCGAGGTGCGGCTGCCCGTGCCGGATTGGCTCTCCCTGTGGCTGGACCTCGGGCTGGCGATCGCGGTGTGGGCCGCGGTCTCGGTGGCCGTGCTGGTCCGCCGGAGCTCTCCGTCGTGGGCGCTCGCGCTGTCGGCCGCCGGGCTGCTCATGTTGCTGACCCGGCTGCCCATGCTCGTCTACCTCCCCGAGGGCGTCCTGTGGACGACGGCCTGCGCGCAGTGCGCGCTGCTCGGCTCGCTGACCCTCGTGCTGGCGGGCGCAGGGGCGAGAGCCCTGGTCAAGGCACGTCCGGTGGCCCAACCCTGACTCATGCCCGTCAGGGAAAGATCGGGGTGGGCGGCAAGGACATCGCGATCTACTGTCGGAAGCATGGGCACACGCTCTTCTTTCCTGCTCGATGTCCTCATGACGGAGTTCGGCCAGTCGATCAAGCAAGACCCCGCCGCCTTCCGGCGTAAGTTCCGGAAGATGGCGGCCTCCCCGTTCGCCTTCTACCGGGGCAGCGCCTGCCTGTTCTACGCGGACATGACGCAGTCGTACGCCGACGGTTCCTATCTCGACGAGCCGACCAGCAGGGTCTGGATCCACGGCGACCTGCACGCGGAGAACTTCGGCACGTACATGAACGCCTCCGGCGTCCTCGTCTTCAACGTCAACGACTTCGACGAGGCGTACGTGGGCCCGTACGTCTGGGATCTCAAGCGGTTCGCCGCGAGCGTGGCCCTGCTCGGTTACGCCAAGGCGCTGTCCGACGACTCCATCAGCGTGCTGGTGACCGACTTCGCCGGGGCGTACCTGGTCGAGCTGGCCGCGATCGCGGCCGGCGGGGACGACGCGATCGGCTCGCTCACGCTGGACACCACCAGCGGCGTCCTGCACCGGGTGCTGCAGACCGCGCGGCTCAGCACACGGGTGGCGCTGCTGGACGTCGAGACCGTGATCGACGACTACGACCGGCGGTTCGCGATGATGGACGGCAGGGAGGGCGTGGACGCGGCGACCCGGCAGGCCGTGCTGGCGGCGTTCGAGGACTACCTGACCACGCTGCCGGTGCGGGGCGGCGCGGTCGAGCACGTGATCAAGGACGTGGCGCTGCGCAAGGGCGTGGGGATCGGGTCCGCGGGGCTGCCGTCGTACAACCTGCTGCTCGAAGGGCACTCGCAGGCGCTGGAGAACGACGTCGTCCTCTACATGAAGCAGGCGGCGGTGCCCGCGGTGGCGCGGCACGTCGTCGATGAGAAGGTGGCCTCCTACTTCCTGCACCAGGGGCACCGTACGGCGGAGTCGCAGCGGGCGCTGCAGGCCTACGCCGATCCCTGGCTCGGCTACACCACGTTCAACGGGACGGGGCAGCTCGTGGCCGAGGTCTCGCCGTACTCGGCCGACCTGAACTGGGACGACGTGAACGAGCCGCCGGAGCTGCGCTCGATCGTGCAGGACCTGGGGCGGGCGGTGGCGCGCATGCACGCGGTGGCCGACGACGAGTCCAGCCACGATCTCGTCGACTTCTCGACGGAGGAGGCGATCGTGGCGGTGATCGGCGACGACAGATCCGGATTTATCGGGATGCTGGTGGAATTTGCCCATCGCTATGGGGCACAGGCTCGTGAAGACCATCAAAGGTTCGTCGACCTGTTCCGCAACGGGCGCCTGCCCGGCATCTGAGCCTCCTGGCGCCCGCGCGGGCGGCGACCGGCGGGAGGAGCGACGTGCGACATCTGATCGGGCTGTTACTGGGGACGGAGGAGGACTGGCCGGCCGCGTTCGAGACCGTGTTGCGGCGGCTCGGGCCGATCGAAGGGGTGGGCGAGTTCGGGGTGGAGCGGCTCACGATCGAACCGTTCGACCTGCGTGCCGGGCCGCGCCACGAGCTGGTGATCGACCGGCTGGCGTACTGGTACTACCACCCGCGCGAGTGGCTCAAGAAGGTCTCCATGATGGACGACGTCTATCTGCTGAACAGCCCGTTCACGTTCCAGTCGATGGAGAAGCACACCGCTTACTGCGCGATGATCCGGCTCGGGCTGAAGGTGCCCGAGACGGTGCTGGTGCCGTACAAGAACCCGCCGGACAACGCCCGCTACGCCTACACGGCGGCCCGCTACAACCAGCCCTTCGACCTGGACGAGGTGGCGGAGCGGATCGGGTACCCGCTGTTCATGAAGCCGTACGACGGCGGGGCCTGGCGGGGCGTGTCGATGGTACGTGACCGGGCCGCGCTGCACCGGGCCTACGACGAGAGCGGCGAGATGCTCATGCATCTCCAGCAGGCCATCGACGGGTACGACGTGTTCGCCAGGTCGCTGTCGATCGGGGCGGAGACGATGGTGATGCGGTTCAGGCCCGAGCAGCCGATGCACGCCCGCTACGCCGTGGACCACGCGTTCCTGTCGCCGTCGGCCGGCGAGGAGGTGGTCACGATCGGGAAGCTGGTGAACGCGTTCTTCCGATGGGAGTTCAACTCGTGCGAGACCTTGGTCAAGGGCTCGGACGTGCATCCCATCGACTACGCCAACGCCTGCCCCGACGTGGCGCTGACCAGCCTGCACTACTACTTCCCCTGGGCGATCAAGGCCCTGGTGAAGTGGAGCGTGTTCTGCGTGGCCACCCGGCGAAGGCCGCGGATCGACCTGGAGACGCGCGACTTCTTCGCCGTCACGGGCACCTACGAGGAGCGCCTGGCCGAGTACCGGCGGCTGGCGGACGCCTATTTCGAGACCGAGCGCTACGAGGAGTTCTGCCGGACCCACCTGGGGCATCTCGACGAGATCGTGCTGGAGTGGGTGTCCGGGCCGGAGTTCGACCGGCTGCTCGTGGACACCGTGACCGCCACCTACCCGGAGCACGAGCGGGACCGGTTCGTCGAGCACTTCCGCGGCCTGCTGCGGCTCTGGGCGAAAGATCAGGGCTTCTAGCAACCGACCGGTCGGTATGGCATGCTTCCGGAACATGACTCTGTTCTCGGTGGAAGGCAAGACGGTCGTCGTCACGGGTGGTTCGCGCGGCATCGGGCGCATGATCGCCGCGGGATTCGTCGAGGCGGGCGCGACCGTGTACATATCCGCCCGCAAGACGGCCGAGGTCGAGAAGACGGCCGCCGAGCTGGGTTGCGTCGCGGTGCCGGCCGACCTGTCCACGCCCGAGGGGCTGGAGACGCTGGTGTCGGCGGTGGACGGACCGCTGCACGTGCTGGTGAACAACGCGGGCGCCACCTGGGGCGCGCCGCTGGAGGAATATCCGGAGAGCGCCTTCGACAAGCTCTGGAACATCAACGTCAAAGGCGTCTTCTTCCTGACCCAGCAGTTCCTCCCCCGGCTCAGGCAGGCGGCGAGCGCGGAGGACCCTGGACGCGTGATCAACGTGGGCTCGATCGACGGGATCAAGGTCCCGGCGCTCCCGAGCTACGCCTACTCCTCGACGAAGTCCGCCGTCCACATGCTCACCAGGCACCTGGCCAAGCACCTGGCGAAGGAGCACATCACGGTCAACGCCATCGCGCCCGGCCCGTTCGACTCGAAGATGATGGCGTTCGCGCTGGACGATCCCTCCACCCGGGAGGCCATCGCCTCGAACGTCCCCCTGGGCCGCATCGGCCGCCCGGACGACATGGCCGGCGCGGCGATCTACCTGGCCTCGCGGGCGGGGGCGTACCTGACGGGCACGGTCATCCCGGTGGACGGCGGGATCTCCTGCTGATCAGAGCAGCTCGCGCAGCGCCCCGGCGAAGCGCGCCGCCGCGCCCGGCTCGTGGTGCAGGAAGAGGGACGGCTCCGTCAGCTCCAGCTCCATGACCGCGGGCGAGCCGTCGGAGAGCCGGACCAGGTCGACCCTGGCGTAGAGAAGGGCATGGGGAACGGCGGCGAGCGCCTTCTCGGCAAGTTCGACCTGGTCCGGGGCAGGTGGGCGGAGTCGCGCCCGTGCGTCGTCGAGGGTGGCCCCAGGGGCGAGCCCTGGGGCGAGCATCGGGTTGCGGCGGACGGCGTGGCTGAAACGGCGGTTGAAGTACAGCAGCGAGGTCTCGCCCTCCGACTCGACCATGTCGAGGTACGGCTGCACCATCGGCGTGCGTCCCGCGGCCTCAAGAGCCGCGGCCAGCGCCCCGGCCTGCTCCCGGCCGGCGGTCCTGGTGGTGTCACGGGCGCCACCGGAGACCGTCGGCTTGACGACGTATTCCGGCCAGTCCGGCAAATCCTCCGACGACCAGTGGGTCGGCACGACCGGCACCCCCAAGTTCCGCAGGTAGGTCTTGTCGGTGTTCACCTCAAGCACGGCGTACGGGTTGAGCAGCCGCGTCACGGACTCGACCGCACGCGCCCAGGCGAGGAACTCCTCCCGCCGGAGGATGTAGTCCCACACCGAACGGACGATCACGGCGTCGTAGGCGCTCCAGTCGGCCGCGGGGTCGTCCCAGCGCTCGGCGCGACCGTCGATGCCGGCCTCCCGCCAGGCGGCCAGGACCGGCTCGATCTCGTCGTCGGAGCCAGGATCGTCGAACGTGGCATAGGAACAGATAGTCACCCAAAGATGCTAATACGGTGCGAGCCGGGCCATTTCCCGACCCGGCCCGCCCGTACCACCGGTCGCGCCGCGCTATCCCGGACCGCGGCGCGACCTGCAGGGGGGATTAGTCGTGAACGTCGTCGACCACGACGTCGCTGCCGTTGGTGCCGGTCACGGAGTTGCCGTTGACGTTGTTGACGCCGGTGGCACCGTGGCCGTTCACGTTGGCGTTGAAGACGTTGCCGAAGTTGTTGCCCGACTGGGAGGAGTCGTTGTTGGAGCTGGAGTTGCCGGCGTTGGTGTCCGCGTAGGCGGGGGCCGACAGCAGGGTCACACCAGCCGCCGCGGCGGCGGCGAGACCGGTCACGCAGAGCTTCTTGATCATGCGATGTCCTTCCGTATGGGGATCTGTGCTGGGGGACGTCAGCCGGTCAGTAAAAGATGTAGGTCACCGTCATGCCGCCGTTGGTGGCAGTCGTGGCGACCCCGTTGACGTTGTTGACGTTGGTCGACGCGCCTTCGCCGTGGTTGCCCGACGAGACGTCGCCGAAGGTGTTCCCTGACTGGGCCGAGTCGCTGTTGCCACTCCGGTTCCAGGACCAGGTGCCGCCGCTCCCGGGGCCGAGCCAGTCATCGTCAGCGTGAGCGGGGACGGCCGGCAGGGCGCCGACGGCGACCGCTGTCACCACGGCCGCGACTGCGCACACCCTTTTGATCACTTTCTGCTCCTTCGCCGGCGGGGAAGGTCTCATGAACGGCGGGGCGCCACGGGCCCAAGGCACACCACCATCCGCTTGACCTTCTTTGACCCCAGAAGATCAAGGTCAGTGCGAGCATATAACTCTGCGTTGCTAAAGTGTAGCTCTGAGTTATCAGAATATTATTCCGCCGTTACCCTGACAGAGGGTGTCAGTGGTCTGGGCATAACGTCCGCGACATGATCTACGAGCTGCGGCGATACACCCTCCGCCCGGGACAGCGGGACACGCTGATCACCTTGTTCGAGCGCGAGTTCGTCGAGGCGCAGGAGGCGACCGGGATGCGGATCACGGGCACGTTCCGTGACCACGGCGCGCCCGACACGTTCCCCTGGCTGCGGGCCTTCCCCGACATGCGCACCCGCCGGGAGTCGCTGGACGCCTTCTACACCGGGCCCGTATGGCTGGCCAACCGCGACGCGGCCAACGCCACGCTGATCGACTCCGACGACGTGCTCCTGCTCCACTCCGTCGGGTCCGAGTTCCCCGTCTGGGACCGGCCGCCGGTCGGCGCGGGCGAGCCGCCGGCCTCCCTCTACGCCGCCACGATCTACCACGTCGAGGACGGCTTCTCCGCGTTCTTCGCCAGGGAGGTCGCGCCGGTGCTGGCCGAGGCCGGGGTGCCACCGGTCGCCTGCCTGGAGACCGAGCATTCGCCGAACGACTTCCCCCGTCTGCCGGTGCGGACCGGGGAGAACGTGTTCGTGTGGTTCGCCCGCTTCGACACCCCGGAGGAGGCGCGGGAGGTGGATCTGCCGACGCTCGAATCCCGGCTCACCGCCGCCCCGGAACGCCTCCTGCTGCGTCCCACGGCCCGATCGTCGCTACGCTGATTCCACCCTTTCGCCCCCTCAGCGGAGTTGTTTACGCGGCCCCTGGCAGCTCGACGCTTTTGCGCCGGCGCCAGGAGATGGTCTGGTTCACCAGGGCCTTGCGCGCGTACGCCTCGGGGTTGCCGTGGTGGCCGGTCAGCGTGGCCGACGGCACCGGTCCCGTCGTGCCGGCCAAGCCGTACGACGACAGCACCCGGGTGCGGGTGCTCGGGCACGACCCGATCACCATAGGTGAGTTCACCTACGAATTCAGCGCCCTGTCGCCCGACGGGCCGACGCTCGCCCGGCCGGCTGGACCCGAACGAGGTCACCCTGCTCGCGGTGGCCGAGTCGGCGCGCGTCTCCCATCCGTCGATGGTCTACGCCGTGGACGTGCGGACGGGGCGGGCCCGCGAGCAGTTCGCGCTGCGGGACGGGATATCCGTGGTGCCGGGGCTGGTGCGCTGAGCCTCAGGTCCCGTACACCGGCTCAGGGGGCGGGGCGGAGTCCAGGAGGCCGGTGATCGCCGCGCCGACGTCCATCGGGTCCCAGCGGGCGCCACGGTCCACGCGCGGGCCGTGGCCCCAGCCGGTGGCCAGCGAGATCGCGCCGCCCTCCACCTCGAACACGCGTCCCGTCACATGGGCCGACTCCGGCGAGCCGAGCCAGACGACGAGCGGGGCGACGTTCGCCGGGTGCATGGGGTCGAAGCCCGTCTCCGGCCTGGCCATGGTCGTGGCGAACACCTCCTCCGTCATCCGGGTCCTGGCGGCCGGGGCGATGGCGTTCACCGTCACCCCGTACCTGGCCAGCTCGGCGGCGGCGACCTGGGTCAGTGCGGCGATCCCGGCCTTGGCCGCCGCGTAGTTGCCCTGGCCGACGCTGCCCATCAGGCCCGCGCCCGACGAGGTGTTGATCACCCGGCCCGCGACCTGGTCGCCCGCCTTGGACCTCTCCCGCCAGTACGCCGCCGCGTGCCGCAGCGGGAGGAAGTGGCCCTTGAGGTGGACGCGTACGACGTCGTCCCACTCCTGCTCGGTCATCGAGACCAGCATCCTGTCGCGCAGGAAGCCGGCGTTGTTCACCAGCACGTCCAGCCGACCGTACGCGCTGATCGCGGTCTTGACCAGCCGGGCCGCGCCGTCCCAGTCCGCGACGTCGTCGCTGCTGGCCACCGCCTGGCCGCCGAGCTCCTCGATCTCCGCGACGACCGCCAGGGCGGGACCGCCCGACGTGCCGTCGCCGCCGGGGCCGGTGCCGAGGTCGTTGGCCACGACGCGGGCGCCCTGTCTGGCGAACTCCAGGGCGTGCTCTCTGCCGATGCCGCGACCGGCACCCGTCACGATCACCACTCGGCCGGCACAGATTCCCACACGGACCTCCCCTAAAAAGGATCATGCAGAGATATCAGGAAATGTCGTCGGAAGCCAGGCTTTGGGCGGCCAGGTAGCTCCAGGCGGGGATCTCGCCGCCGCCGTCCACCCGCACCTGCGCGCCGGTGACGTAGCCGGGGGCGGCCAGCCAGAGGCACGCCTGGGCCACGTCGGCCGGCGTCGCCATCCGCCCGGCGGGAACGGCGGCCCCGATCCGCTCGTCGCCGTGCCCGCCGTAGTGGCCGGCGGCGCTCTCCCCGGTGTCGGCCAGGCCGACGACCACCGCGTTGACGCGTACCAGCGGGGCCCATTCGGCCGCCAGGCAGCGGGCCAGGTGGTGCAGCCCGGCCTTGGCGGCGCCGTACGCGGCGGTGCCGGGCGAGGGGCGGGCGCCGCTGGCGCTGCCGATCATCACGATCGCCCCCTCGGCCGCGGCGAGCAGGGGGTAGGCGCACTGGGAGACCAGCAGCGGGGCCGTCAGGTTGAGCTCGATGACGCGGGCGTGCAGGCGCGGCGAGGTGCCGGCCAGCGGCGCGTACGGCGTGCCGCCCGCGTTGTTGACGACCACGTCGAGCCGCTCGAACCCCGCGACGAGCCGCTCGACGTCGCCGGGGACGCGCACGTCTGCCCGCACGAACCGGATCCCGCCGCCGTCGCCCGCGGCGGGTGTCCTGGCGCACACGGTCACGTCGGCGCCCGCGTCGCGGAAGGCCCTGGCTATGCCCGCGCCGATGCCCTTGGTGCCGCCGGTCACCAGGACGGACTTGCCCGTGTAGTCGTAAGTCACCGTCACGGGTGCTACCGTACCAAGCAAGCGTTAGGTGCAACCAGGGAGCGGGATGGGGATCACGCTACGGGACGGGCCGGTCGCCGAAGTCGTCGTGGACGTGCCGCCGGTGAACGCGCTGACGGTGCGGGCCTGGGAGGAGCTGGCCGAGGCCGTGCGCGGGGCCGGGAACGAGCCGGCGACCAGGGTCGTCGTGTTGCGCGCGGAGGGCCGTGGGTTCAACGCCGGAGTCGACATCAAGGAGATGCAGGCCACCGAGGGGCACGCCGCGCTGGTCGGCGCGAACCGGGCCTGCTACGCGGCGTTCGCGGCGGTCTACGAGTGCGCGGTGCCGGTGATCGCGGCGGTCCACGGGCACTGCCTGGGCGGCGGCGTCGGCCTGGCCGGGAACGCCGACATCGTGGTCGCCGCCGACGACGCCTACTTCGGGCTGCCCGAGGTGGACAGGGGCGCGCTTGGCGCGGCCACGCACCTGGCCCGGCTGGTGCCCCAGCACCTCATGCGGGCCATGGTCTACACGTGCAGGAACGTCACGGCGGCCGAGCTGCACGCGTTCGGGTCCGTGCTGACGGTCGTGCCGCGCGACAAGCTGCGCGACGCCGCGCTGGAGGTGGCGGAGCAGATCGCGGCCAAGGACCCGTACGTGATCCGCCGCGCCAAGGAGTCGCTCAACGGCATCGACCCGGTGGACGTCAACCGCAGCTACCGCTTCGAGCAGGGCTTCACCTTCGAGCTGAACCTGATGGGCGCGGGCGACAGGCACCGCGACCGCTTCGTGGAGGGCCCATGACGAAGGTCATGGCGGCCGAGCAGGTCGCCGGCTCGCTGGAGAGCGGGATGACGGTCGGGATCGGCGGCTGGGGCTCGCGCCGCAAGCCGATGGCCCTGGTACGCGCCATCCTGCGGACCCCCGTGGACGACCTCACGATCATCTCGTACGGCGGCCCGGACGTCGGCATGCTGTGCGCGGCGGGGAAGGTGCGCAGGGTCGTGGCCCCGTTCGTCACGCTCGACACCATCCCCCTGGAGCCCCATTTCCGGCGGGCCAGGCAGGCGGGGGCGATCGAGTTCGTGGAGTACGACGAGGGCATGTTCATGTTCGGGCTGCTGGCGGCGGCGCACCGGCTGCCGTTCCTGCCGACGCGGGCGGGGATGGGGTCGGACGTGCTGCGGATCAACCCGGGGCTGCGGACGGTGCGCTCGCCGTACGAGGACGGGGAGGAGCTGATCGCGGTGCCCGCGCTGCGGATGGACGTGGCCCTCGTGCACCTGAACCGGGCCGACGCGCGCGGGAACGCCCAGTACCTCGGCCCCGATCCGTACTTCGACGACCTCTACGCCAAGGCGGCCGGGCGGTGTTACGTCTCGTGCGAGCGCGTGGTGGACCCGGCCGACCTGCTGAAGGAGGGGCCGGTGCAGTCGTTGCTGATCAGCCGGTCGATGGTGGCGGGCGTGGTGGAGGCCCCCGGCGGTGCGGGGTTCACCTCGTGCGAGCCCGACTACGGGCGGGACGAGGCGGAGCAGCGGCGCTATGCCGAGACGCCATGGGAGGACTTCCATGACCAGCAGGGCTGACGTGTGCGTGGTGGCGTGCGCGGAGGCGTTCAGGGGCGACGGGGAGATCCTGGCGGCCGGGATCGGCGGGCCCGTCACGGTGCTGGCGGCGCGGCTGGCGCGGCTGACGTTCGAGCCGGAGCTGCTCACCCACGACGGCGTCTGCCTGCTCACCGGCGACGTGCCCCCGCTGGGCCGGGCGCCGGAGGTGGTGGAGGGCTGGCTGCCGTTCCGCGAGCATCTGTGGCTGGTGCTGAACGGCCGCAGGCACGTCATGCTCGGAGCCTCCCAGATCGACCGGCACGGCAACACGAACATCTCCTGCATCGGCGACTGGGCCAGGCCCAAGGCGCAGCTGCTCGGCATGCGCGGCGCGCCGGGGAACACGCGCTGCGACCCGACGAGCTACTGGATCCCCCGCCACTCCCCCCGCGTGTTCGTGCGCGCCGTGGACGTGGTGAGCGGGCTCGGCACCGACAGGGGCGCCCACGACCTGCGGCGCGTGGTGACGAACCTGGCCGTCCTGGACTTCGGCTCGCCCGGCGGCTCGCCCGGCGGGTCGATGCGGCTGGTGTCGGTGCATCCCGGCGTACGGGTGGCCGACGTGGTGGCCGCGACCGGCTTCGACCTGGACGTTCCCGCAAACGTCGGTGAGACGCGGCAGCCGACCGGCGAGGAGATGGACGTCCTCGACCGCCTCGACCCCGGCAGGACGCGCGACCGCGAGGTGGCGGCTTGAGGACCGCGCTGACCGACCTGGTCGGATGCCGGTATCCGATCGTGCAGACCGGGATGGGGTACGTCGCCGGCGCGCGGCTGGCGGCGGCCACCTCGAAGGCGGGCGGCCTGGGCGTGATCGGGGCGGCCACCATGTCCGTGGCCGAGATGACCGAGGCCGTCCGGCGGGTCAAGGAGCGGACGGACGCGCCCTTCGGGGTGAACCTCCGCTCCGACGCCGACGACGCGGCCGAACGGGTGGAGGTGCTGATCAGGGAGGGCGTGCGGGTGGCGTCGTTCGCGATGGCGCCCAGGAGGGAGCTGATCGCCCGGCTCAAGGACGCCGGCGTGGTGACGATCCCGTCGGTGGGTGCGCGCCGGCACGCCGAGAAGGTGGCGGACTGGGGCGTGGACGCCGTGATCGTGCAGGGCGGCGAGGGCGGCGGGCACACCGGGCCCGTGGCCACCACGCTGCTGCTGCCGCAGGTGGTGGACGCGGTCGGCATCCCGGTGATCGCGGCAGGCGGGTTCTTCGACGGGCGCGGGCTGGTGGCCGCGCTGGCCTACGGGGCCTGCGGGATCGCCATGGGGACCAGATTCCTGCTCACGAGCGACTCCACCGTGCCCGAGCAGGTCAAGCAGGTCTATCTGGCGGCGCGGGAGACCGTGGTGACGACGAGGGTGGACGGGGTGCCGCACCGGGTGCTCAACACCCCGTTCGTGACCTCGCTCGAACGCTCGCGGCTGGTCAGGGCGGTGGTGAACGGGGCCAGGTTCAAGCGGCTGTCCGGGCTCTCGTGGGCCGAGATGCTCCGCGAGGGTCGGCGGATGAAGCGCGGGCGCGAGCTGACCTGGGCGCAGGTGCTCCAGGCGGCCAACACGCCCGTGCTGCTGCGGGCCGCCATGGTGGACGGCCAGGCCGACCTGGGGGTGATGGCCTCCGGGCAGGTGGTGGGGGTCATCGACGAGCTGCCGTCGTGTCAGGAGCTGATCGACCGGATCATGGCGGAGGCCGAGACCACGCTGGCCGACCTCAAGGGCCTGTGAGGACGGCTTAGAGCACGGTGATGCCGCGGGCGGCGAGGATGGCGTTGGCCTGGGTCTGGTTGATGATCGCGCCCGCGAACGCGCGCAGCCTGTCGTCGTCCGGCTGACCCAGATCCGCCCCGCGCAGATCCGCTTTGGCGAACTTCGTCAGCAGCAGCCGCGCCCCGATCAGCCGGCAGTCGCTGAACGTCGCCTCCGTGAAGTCGCACCCCGACAGGTCGGCGTCGTCGAAGCGCACGCTCTCGATGCGCTCACCGCGCAGCGAGCAGCCGCCCAGGTTCGCCATGGTCAGGTTGGAGCTGGCGACCGTGAAGCCGGTGCCGCGCGAGGCCGTGAGCGCGGCGCCGATCATCCGGCAGCCCGTGAACGACACGTCCGTGAGCAGCGCGCCGCCGAACTGGGCCGACGACAGGTCCACGTTGGCGAAGGACACGTCGATGAGGTCGGCGTCACTGAACCTGATCCGCATCCCGCCACCCCCGGAGAAGGTCGCCCCGTCCAGGTCGGCCTTGCGGAAGTCGGTCTCCTCCAGCACGCACGACTCGAACCGCGCCCCGGCCAGCGAGGCCCCCCAGAAGTCCGTCTCCGTGAGATCGCAGTCGCGGAAGACGTGCGTCTCCCCCTGCGGGAGGCGGTCGGTCAGCGCCTTGTGTGAGAGGTCCTCGCCGTCGAATTCCATGGTGTCAAAGGCTACCGGTGAGCGCCTCCGCCGCCGCCTGCCCGCAGACCCTGGCGGAGCCGTACGTGGCGATGTGCACGGCGCCCAGATCGGACCTGGCGGGCAGCCCCATCTCCACCACCACCGCGTCGGGACGTGCGCTCAGCAGATGCCGCAGCGCCTCGCCCTGCCAGGCGTAGCGGTGCACGTCGCGGACCACGACGACCAGGGGCCGCCCGGTGGACGCGGCGATCAGGCGCTCCAGGGCCGCCCCTGTCGCCTCCCCCGCCGCCAGCCGGGTGACCGCGGTGCCCGGCAGCAGCCGGCCGAGCGGCTCGCCGACGCCCCACGGGGTGCCCTTGTCGATGGCCAGGTTCATCTCCGGGGCCAGCTCCACCACGTGCGCGGCGGCGGTCAGCGGCAGCACGGGCGCGGTGGACCTGCGGGTGATCCGCACCGCCCGCCGGGCCGCGGTGAGGCCGATGCAGCCGTTCTCCGGTACGGGGCTGCCCGAGGAGGTGGCCCAGCCGGCCAGCTCGCGGACCCTGCGAGCGGCGTCGGCCAGCCGCTCCTCGGGCAGCAGTCCTTCGGTCACCGCCGCGGCGATCGCGTCGCGGATCCCGGCGGCGGTCGCCTCGTCGGCGCTCTCGCCGCCGACGCAGATCGCGTCGGCTCCCGCCGCGATGGCGCGGGCGGAGGCGCCCCCGATCCCGTACGCCCCCGACACCGCGGCCATTTCGATGCCGTCAGTGATGATCATCCCTTGGAAGCCGAGCTCCTCGCGCAGCAGCCCGGTGAGCACCTTGGGGCTGAGCGTGGCGGGCAGCTCGGCGTCGTACGAGGGCACGAGGAGGTGGCCGGTCATGACCGCCTTGACCCCCTCCTTGATCGCCTCCCGGAAAGGGAGCAGCGCGTCCGCGATCCCGTCCTCGGCCACGACGGGCACGCCGTGGTGGGAGTCGACCGAGGTGTCACCGTGCCCGGGGAAGTGCTTGGCGCAGGCGGCCACGCCCGCCGACTGCAGGCCGCGGACGAACGCCCTGGTGTGCCGCGAGACGAGCACCGGGTCCGCGCCGAAGGCCCGCAGGCCGATGACCGGGTTGTCCGGGTTGGAGTTCACGTCGGCCGAGGGCGCGAAGTCGATCGTGATGCCCGCCGCCGCCAGGTCCCCGCCGAGGTGCCTGGCCAGGTCCTCGGTCAGCCCGACGTCGTCCACGACCCCCAGCGCGTACCCTCCTGGGCGGCTGCTGCCGGTGGCCACCTCCAGCCTCGTGACCTCGCCGGACTCCTCGTCGGTGCCGACGAGCACCGAGGGGTTCTCCGCACGCAGCGCGGCGGTCAGCCGGGCCACTTGGGCGGGGTCGGCGATGTTGCGCGAGAACAGCACGACGCCGGCCAGCCCCTCGCCGAGCCGGCGGCGGAGCCAGTCAGGAGGCGCGTGTCCGGTGAAACCGGGGAAAAGGACGGCGTCGGCGAGGCGAAGCAGGTCACCGCTCAGGGGCATGACCCGAAATCTAATAGGAAAGTTTCCTATTTGCTAGAGGCATTTTCTAACGTCAGCCCACTCCCGTCAGTGACGAACTCCGCCACTGTACGCACTGGAGCCCCTTTCTTGTCCACGAAGTCCACCGCACGGTAGGCCACCCGCAACTCTGCGGGTCCGGCCGAGCACGACAGGTAACCCCGGTGCCCGTCGAAGAACTTCAGATGCGGGTTGGCCGCCAGCACGGCGGCGCCGTCGGTCTCCGGCGGCATGCTGCTGATCGCGCTGGCCACGAACTCGGCGCCCACCGTGGCCGAGGCCGGATCCAGGAAGTCGGCCTTCAGCTCGCCCGCCCAGGCGTTGTGCACGTCCCCGCTGAACACCACCAGCCCGGGGGCCCGCGTCGCCAGGATCCGCCCGCGCTGGTCCGGGTGGCCGTCCCAGGAGTCGAGCCGCAGGTTCGGCTGCGGCCCTGGGACGAATCGGCGGGCGAAGAACAGCGGCTGGATCAGCACCCGCCACCGGACCGGGCTGGTGTGCAGACGGGAGATCAGCCACTGCTCCTGGGCCGCGCCGAGCATGGTGGTGGCGCTCCGGTGCTGGCGCGCGTCGAGCACCATGAAGTCGGCGGTCAGCCCGTAGGTCCGCCGGCGGAACATCTGCAGGTTGCCGTCCTGCGGGCGCACCCGCAGCGGCTGGTGCTCGTAGTAGGCCTGGTAGGCGGCCGCCCTGCGCTTCTTGAACGCCTCGGAGCCGTCGCCCTTGCCCCGGTAGTCGTCGAGCACCTCGTGATCGTCCCAGGTGGGCACCCAGGGCGCGGCGGCGTGCGCGGCCTGGAGGTCGAGGTCGGTCTTGTAGCGCGCGTAACGCAGGCGGTATTCGTGCAGCTTGCTCGCCTCGCCGGGCAGCGGCCCGACCGGGCGCACCACGCGGGCCGACTGCCGCAGCTCGTAGATGTAGTCGCCGACGTGGAAGACCACGTCCGGCCGTTCGTCGGCGAGATGCCGGAAGGCGGTGTAGAACCCGTGCTCGTAACGCTGGCAGTTGGCGACCGCGAAGCGCACGGTCCGCGTCGAGGCCGGGTCGTCGGCGGTCCTGGTGCGCCCGACGGGGCTCTGCTGGGTGCCCGCCCTGAACCGGTAGTAGTAGTCGGCGCCCGGCCTGAGCCCGTCCACCCGGACGTGGACGCTGTGCGCCCAGAGCGGCAGCGCCTGGATCTGCCCATGGCGCAGGCCCTTGGTGAAGCGGTCGTCCTCGGCGAGCTGCCAGCGCACGTCCACGGACCGCGGGGACATGCCCCCTGGACGCCGGGGATCGGTGTGCAGGGGATCGACGGCTAATCGCGTCCAGAGCACCACGCCGTCGGGCAGCGGCTCGCCGGAGGCGACGCCCAGGGTGAAGGGGTTGGCCATACCCTCATGGTGACGCAGGGCCGGGGGTGCCGAGCCGTTCGATGACGGTGACGTTGGCCTGTCCTCCGCCTTCGCACATGGTCTGCAGCCCGTACCTCCCGCCCGTGCGCTCCAGTTCGTGCAGCAGTTTGACGGCCAGCACGGCGCCGGTCGCGCCGAGCGGGTGGCCGTGGGCGATCGCGCCGCCGTTCGGGTTGACCTTGGCGGGGTCGGCGCCGGTCTCCTTGATCCAGGCCAGGACGACGGACGCGAAGGCCTCGTTGATCTCGATCGCGTCGAAGTCGCCGATCGACATGCCGGTCATGCCGAGCGCGTGGACCGTGGCCGGGATCGGGGCGGAGAGCATCATGATCGGGTCCGCGCCGCGTACCGACAGATGGTGGACGCGGGCGCGTGGCGTCAGGCCGTGCTCCTCCACCGCCCTGGGCGATGCGACCAGGAGGGCGGCGGCGCCGTCGGAGATCTGCGAGGCCAGGGCGGCGGTGAGCCGGCCGCCGTCCGTCAGCGGCTTGAGCCCGGCCATCCTGCCCAGGGTGGTGTCCCTGCGCGGGCCCTCGTCGGTGGCGACGCCCTCGTAAGGGGCGATCTCGCGCCGGAAATATCCGGCGTCGATGGCGTGCAGGGCCCGGCGGTGCGACTCGTACGCGTACCGCTCCATCTCCTCGCGCGAGACGTCCCAGGCGGCGGCGATCCGCTCCGCGCCGGTGAACTGGGAGACCTCCTGCGTCCCGTACCGCTCGGCCCAGCCCTTGGAGCCGGAGAACGGCGTCTCGTGGCCGAGCGGCCGGCCCGCCAGCATCGCGGAGGAGATGGGGATCATGCTCATGTTCTGCACGCCGCCCGCCACCACCAGGTCGTTCGTGCCCGAGAGCACGGCCTGGGCGGCGAAGTGCAGCGCCTGCTGCGAGGAGCCGCACTGGCGGTCGATGGTGACGCCGGGCACCTCCTCGGGGAACCCGGCCGCCAGCCAGCACGTACGGGCGACGTCCCCGGCCTGGGGCCCGATCGTGTCCACGCAGCCGAAGATCACGTCCTCGACGGCCGACGGATCGGCGTCCGCCCGCCCCATCAGCTCCTTGAGCACGTGCGCGCCCAGATCGGCGGGGTGGGCCAGGGCCAGGCCGCCGTTCCTGCGCCCGATGGGGGTGCGGACGGCACCGACGATGTAGGCCTCGCTCATCCCGGCATCGTAGCAAGCGCTTGGTATACAGCGGAATGGCACATGAGCAGGGCCGGTTAGGTGAACAAGCGATTGTCTGAGGGCTCATAATGGTGACGTGACCACGCGAAAGAACTCCGGCACAGCCACCACCCCGGCTAAGCGCCAGCGCGCGACCTCATCGGGGCCGGCGTCCGAGCGCCGCGACCACCTCGTCAAGCTCGCCGCGGAGCTCTTCGCGCGCAAGGGCTTCCAGGCCACGACAGTACGCGAGATCGCCGACGAGGCGGGCATCCTCTCCGGAAGTCTCTACCACCACTTCGACTCCAAAGAGACGATCGTCGACGAGGTGCTGTCCACCTTCCTCGACGACCTCATCGCCCGCTACCGCGCGGCTCTCGACACCACCGCCGACGCGCGCACGGTGCTGTCGGAGATGGTCCGCATCGGCTTCGGCACGCTGGAGCCGCACCGGGCGGCGATCACGGTGATGCAGAACGACTGGAACTACCTGCGGCAGTTCGAGCGGTTCAACTACCTGGTCAAGGCCGAGGACGAGGTCGAGCAGATCTGGGTGCAGCAGATCAAGGCCGGGCAGGCGGCCGGGCTGTTCAGGTCCGACGTCGACCCCAAGCTCACCTACCGGATGATCCGCGACACCATCTGGGTGGCGGTGCGCTGGTTCCGCCCCGGCGGCCGGCTCAACACCAGCGGCCTGGCCGAGCACTACATCACCGTGCTCTTCGACGGGCTCGCCACGGGCGAGCGCTCCACTCAAAAGGGATGAGCCTCGGCAAGGCGGTGCGGCTCGCGCTGCAGTCTGTGGCCGAGCCGGGCAAGGCCGAGGCCATGCGGGCCTACATGAAGTCGACGATGCCGTTCCTGGGCGTCCAGGCGGTGCCGCGGCGCACGGCGCTCAAGCGGGTGTTCGCCGACCACCGCCTGGACAGCGCGCCCGAATGGCGGCGGGCGGTGCTGTCGCTGTGGCGCGAGGCCGAATACCGCGAGGAGCGCTACGCCGCGGTCGAGCTGTCCGGCTATCACCTCTACCGGGAGTTCCAGACGCTCTACACGGTCCCGATGTACGAGGAGATGATCGTCACAGGGGCCTGGTGGGACCTGGTGGACGAGCTGGCCACGCACCGGATGGGCGCCCTGCTGACGGCCTTCCCCGACTCGATGCGCCCGCTCATGCTGGAGTGGGCGCACCACGACGACCTGTGGAAGCGCCGCACCGCGATCCTCTGCCAAAACCGCTTCAAGCAGCGCACCGACACCGCCCTGCTGTTCGCGTGCATCGAGCCGAGCCTGTCGGACAACGACTTCTTCGCACGCAAGGCCATCGGGTGGGCGTTACGCGAATACGCCAAGACCAACCCCTCCGAGGTGATCCGCTACGTCAAGGCGAAGGGGATCACGGGCCTGAGCCGCCGCGAGGCACTGAAGAACGTGCCCGTGATCTAGCCCGTGACCTGGCTCGTCACCTCGTCCACAAGGCGTCCTGAACGGCCTGCACCAGGGCCATCAGCTCGGGCGTGACGCGCTCCTTCGACCAGGCCAGCGCGTACGTGATGCGCAGGTCGCCCGCGTCGAGCGGCACGAACCGGACGTCCTCCCGCCTGATGGTCCGTGCCAGCAGCTGCGGGATCGGCAGCAGCCCCGCGCCCGCCGCCACCAGGTCGAGCGCGGCGGCGAAGTCGTCGTCGGCCACCGTGCGCGAGCGGCCGGGCAGGCCCGCCCACGGCCGGCTGCCGGGCGAGAGCAGCACCTCGCCGCCCAGCTCCGCCCCCTCGACCCTGGTCCTGGACTCCAGCCGGTGCCCGGCGGGGACGGCCAGGTGATCGACGGTGACGTGGAACCTGGCCGCCGTGACGAACTGCGCGGGCGCCGGCGTCGCCAGGATCGCGGCCGAGACCTCACCGTTCGCGAGCGCCTGCGCGGCCGTGCCGCGTCCCGCCGCCCGCAGCTCCACCCCGATCGCCGGGCTGCGCCCCGCCAGCCGCCGCGCGATCCGCGCCGCCAGCGCGCCGACCAACGGTGGATAAGCCAGGTGAATGGTCGGCCGGGCCAATCGGGCCGCTTCCGTGGTGAACGCGCGGGCCGCCTCGATCGCCTGCTCCGCGTACGGCAGCAGCGCCTTCCCCTCGGCCGTGAGCCGCACCTCGCGGGCGGTCCGGTCGAAGAGCCTGACCCCGGCGGCGCGTTCGAGCCTGATGATGGCCTGGCTCATGGCGGGCTGGGACATCCCCAGGTCGGCGGCGGCCTTGGAGAAGCTGAGCCGGCCGGCGACCGCGGCGAAGCAGTGCATCTCCTTCTGCATAAGCAGCACCAATACATGATGCACGAGGTTCGGAGTGCTCGGCAGGATGCAGCGATCTGCCGAACGACATCGAGGAGTCAACGATCATGTCCCCATTCCCCAGGTCCACTGTGCTCGGGTACCCGCGGATCGGGCCGCGCAGGGAGCTGAAGCGGGCGCTGGAGTCGTACTGGGACGGGCGGTCGAGCCGGGCCGAGCTCGACCAGGCAGGCGCCGAGCTCAGGGAGCGGACCTGGCGGCGGCTGGCCGAGCTGGGGCTGGAAGGGCTGCCGTCGAACACGTTCTCGCTGTACGACCAGGTGCTCGACACGGCGGTGCTGCTCGGCGCGGTGCCGTCGCGCTATCGAGACGCGGCCGACCCCTATTTCGCGATGGCCAGGGGCACCGAGGGGCTGGCGCCGCTGCGGATGACGAAGTGGTTCGACACGAACTACCACTACATCGTGCCGGAGATCGGGCCGGACACCGTGTTCAAGCTGGACGCGGCCAAGCCGCTGGCCGAGGTGCGCGAGGCGCGGGCGCTCGGCTACGAGACGCGGCCCGTCGTCGTGGGGCCGGTGACGTTCCTGCTGCTGGGGTCCGCGCTGGACCGGCTGGACGACGTGCTGGGCTGCTACGAGGAGCTGCTGTCCGCGCTGGCCGCCGAGGGGGTCGAGTGGGTGCAGCTCGACGAGCCCGCGCTGGTGGGCGACAGGACGCCGGACGAGCTGGCCGCGCTCAAGTCCGCCTACGACCGGCTGGGCGGGCTCGGCACGCGGCCCGGCCTGTTCGTGGCCTCCTACTTCGGCGACCTCGGTACGGCGCTGCCGGTGCTGGCCGGCACCCCCGTGGAGGCCATCGGGGTGGACCTGGTGCGCGGCGGCGTCCCCGTCATCGACCTGTCGGGCAAGACCGTGGTGGCGGGCGTGGTGTCCGGGCGCGACGTGTGGCGCACCGCGCCGGAGCGGGCCCTGGCCGCGCTGGCCGCCGTACCGGCTGACGACGTGGTGGTGAGCACCTCGTGCTCGCTGCTGCACGTGCCTTACGACGTGGCCGCCGAGCCGGCGCTCGATCCCGCGTTGCGGGGGCGGCTGGCGTTCGCGGAGCAGAAGGTGGCCGAGGTGGTGGCGCTGGCGCGGACCGGGTTCCACGGCTCCGCGCCCGCCGGGCCCTCCGTGGCTCTGCCGGCGCCGGTCGTGCCCGAGTCGCGCAGCCCGTACGCGCTGCGGGCCGCCGCCCAGGCCGGGCACCTGCGGCTGCCCACGCTGCCGATCACCACGATCGGGTCGTTCCCGCAGACCGGCGAGCTGCGCGCGGCCAGGGCCGCCGTGAGCGCGGGCACCCTGTCGCAGGACGGCTACGAGCGGCAGGTCGAGGCCGAGATCGAACGGGCCATCAGGGTGCAGGAGCGGCTCGGCCTCGACGTGCTCGTGCACGGGGAGCCCGAACGCAACGACATGGTGCAGTACTTCGCCGAGCACCTCGACGGGTTCGCCGTCACCGCGAACGGATGGGTCCAGTCGTACGGGTCGCGCTGCACCCGGCCGCCGATCCTGCACGGCGACGTCAGCCGTCCCGCGCCGATCACCGTGCGCTGGGCCGGCTATGCCCAGTCGCTCACGGACAAGCCGGTCAAGGGCATGCTCACCGGGCCCGTCACGATCGTCGCCTGGTCGTTCGTCCGGGACGACCTGCCGCTGCGCGACGTGGTGTTCCAGGTGGCGGACGCCGTCAGGGACGAGGTGCGCGACCTGGAGGCCGCCGGGGTGTCGATCATCCAGGTGGACGAGCCCGCCCTGCGCGAGCTGCTGCCACTGCGGCGGGCCGCGCAGGAGGACTACCTGGAGTGGGCGGTGGCGGCGTACCGGCGAGCTACCTCGGGGGCAGGCGACCGTACTCAGATCCACACGCACCTGTGCTATTCGGACGCCGACCAGATCCTGGCCGCCATCGACGGGCTCGACGCGGACGTGACCACGATCGAGTCCGCCCGCTCCGGGGCGCGGATCCTGGGGGCGGTGGAGACGTTCGGGCGCGGGCTCGGGCCGGGCGTCTACGACATCCACTCACCCCGGGTGCCCGGGGCGGCGGAGGTCGAGGACCTGCTGCGGCGAACCCTGGCGGCGCTGCCGGCGGAGCGGGTGTGGGTGAACCCGGACTGCGGGCTGAAGACGCGGACGTACGAGCAGGTGGAGGCATCGCTGGCGAACGTCGTCACCGCCACCCGGAAGCTGCGCGCGGAACTGGGCGGATAGCCGCTCACGCGTAGAGCTCGGCTCCTCGGCGGCCCGCTTCACGTAGGCGGCCGAGGAGGGCGAGTGCCGCCGCCGAACCAGGCCTCACGCGGCCGCCGCGAGCGGCCGTGAATCAGAACAGAACCACGCGGGTGAGGATTACCTGTTGGTTCTTCCTGTCGACGCGGTACTCCGCAATGCCGCAACCCTTGGGGATCGGAATCTCCCGCCAGTCCGGGTCGCTACCGACTTGCTCGCTTCCCGGCAACCACGGGTCTTCACAGATCGCCACCGTGAGTGCGACTACGGTGGAAAAGACCTCAGCCGAGATTCGCGGGTCGGCGAGAATCTCGGCGACGACTTCCGAGGGGACGACAGGCCAGAGGTCGTCATCGTTCACTGAGCGCCGCGCTCTTGTCGTCGACGGGAGATCTCCTCCATAGTCGTCGTCGGCAGGGATCCTGCTTCGGCTGCCGAGCGCACACGATCACGCTCAGGATCGGTGTCGAGCATCGCACGGCCCCACCAGGCCATCAGCACACCATCCAACTCCGGGCCCTGCTGAGCTTCCAGCAGCTCGGCGAAGAACTGGGCGCGACGGCTTCCCCTTAGCGCGTCAGAGATGCCGCCGATGGTCCTCGGCACTCTCGGATGGTCCGCCGCACCTCCGTGAACGGGCTGAGCACTCATGACACCGCCTTTCATGCCACCAGAGTACGACGGAAGCGGAGTCACCCGCAGGAATCCTCGCGCACCAGCCGGGTCGTGCCGAGCGTTAAGAGAACGTCCAGGGCAGGTGAGACAAGGCAGTTTGGGCCCGTGCTGCGGCGGAACGGGCCGCTCACGCGTAGAGCTCGGTGAACTCCTCGATCGTCATGCCGAACAGGAACTCGTCGTCATAACGGCCGTTGGCGTAGCGGCTCCTGCGCCGGCGGCCCTCCTCCACGAACCCCAGCCGCCGGTGCAACGCCAGCGACGCGTCGTTGGAGCTGTAGACCCACGCCTCGGCCTTCTGATAACGGCGCTCGAAGAACATGAAGCGCAGCAGGAGGACGATGGCGTCGCTGGCGTAGCCCTTGCGGTGGTGGGCGGTGCCGATGCTGATCCCGTAGCAGAAGGTGCCGTGGTCGCGGTCGGTGTGATGGGCGACGATAGACCCGACGGGGGCGTTGTCGTCCTTGGTGGCGATCACCAGCTCGGGGGCGTCGAGGTCGGGCTGCCGCTCGGCCTCCTCGGCGGCCCGCTTCTTCGCGTAGGCAGCCGAGGAGGGCGGGTGCAGGCGCCAGCTGTTCCTGACCGCGTCGGAGTCTTCCTCGAAGGAGTGGAACGCCTCCCAGTCTTCGGGCTCGGTGGCGCGCAGGCGTACGCGCTCGCCCACCCATGCAGAGGTCATGCAGGCAGCAAACCAGGTATCACGCGGCCGCCGCGAGCCGTTTTCCCGGGGTCAGGTGACTCCCATTCGTCCGGCCAGGGCCCGCTGAGTCAGCACTCGGCTACGGTCTCGGCCGGCCGGTGCTCCTGAACCTGGGCCAGGAGCTCCTGCTTGCCCGCTGCCACGGCTTCCTCGCCACCGGCACGCCTCACATATTCGGTGCGAATGTCCTTCCACCGCACGTAACTCGTCATGCCCAGCTCTCCTCCGCGCGATGCTCCTTCAGATCGATACCAGAGTGGCCGCCCTCATGGACGAAGCGCTCCACGTGACGACCACTTGGGCTGTGGAGCCCGCCGGCCCACCCGGTAACCAGGTAACGGGTGAGCACCAGAGCGCCGCAGGCGCCTCGGGGCGGGCTCCGCCGGTCCACCACCCAGGAGGGCAAGGGTGGGTGGCAGTGGCGTGACCTACGAGAACGTCCAGGGGATGTGGGACAGGGCGGCGTCGGCGTAGTGGCTCGGGCCCGTGCTGAGCCCGTAGGCGAGGTCTTCGATCAGGGCGCAGCGGGCGTAGAAGAGCACCCGCGCCCGATCCTCCTCGTCCAGCTCGAACTCATAGTGCGACACCGTCAGTTCGAAGACCTCGGGACCCAGGTCGCGGTAGATCAGGGCGAAGTCGTGGGCCGGATCGGTGACGGCCGCGTCCGTCCAGTCGATGACGCCGGTGATCGAGCTGGTCCTGACGTCCACCAGCACGTGCTCGGCCCCCAGGTCGTTGTGGCAGAAGCGGAGGGTGCGCGGCTCGTCCGGCGGGGTGTCCCGGAGGAAGCGCTCCACGAGGGGCCGCTGGGCCTCCGGGACGTGCTGCTCGACGTCGCGGTAGTCGAGCTCGGCGTCCTGGAGGAGGGTCGGGGCCGGGTAGAGGTCCAGGGGCGCCAGCTCGCGCATCCGGCCCGGCGAGATCCCGTGCAGGGCGCCGAGGAAGCCGCCCAGCGGCTCGGCCAGCCGCTTGGGGTCGTCCAGGAGCTGCCGGCTGAGCGGTTCGCCGGGGAGCTTGCGGTACGCGATCACCCCCGACTCCTCGTCGGCGAAGACCACTTCCGGGACCGGCAGCGGGGACAGCTCCCTGACCGCGGCCAGGCGGGCGACCTCCTGCCGGGTCGTCTGGGGATCGGCCGCCTTGCTCGTCCGTACCAGCAGTTCGTCGTTGACCTCGTACACCGTGTTGTCGAGGCCGCGGCCGAGCCGGCGGAGGGAACGCACCCGGTAGTCGGGGAGATGGCGGGACAGCAACGCGCGGATGTCGCCAGTCACATTCCGCAGCCTAAGCCCGGCATGCCGGGCATGCGAGCTATTTGAGCGCCCCCGAGGTCAGGCCGGACTGGATCTGCCGCTGGAAGACGGTATAGACGATGAGCATGGGCAGGATGGCCAGGGTCAGGGCGGCGAAGAGGGCCGACCAGTCCTGGTCATATCCGGCGGCGGTGGAGATGTCGGCTATGCCCTGGGTGAGCACCCACTTGTCGCGTTCCTGGAGCAGGACCAGCGGGAGCTGGTACTGGTTCCACTGGCCCAGGATGTTGAAGATCGTGATGCTGATGATGCCGGGCCTGGCCATCGGCAGCATGATCTGGAAGAACACCCGCGTGTGCGAGGCCCCGTCCACCATCGCCGCCTCCCCCACCGCCGTCGGCAGCGTGCGGAAGAAGGCCGACAGGAAGAAGACCGTGAACGGCATCGAGTACGCGATGTAGACCAGCACCAGCCCCGCGTGCGTGTTCAGGCCGATGAACGGGCCGACCAACGGCACGTTCCCCATGTTCTGCACGACGAAGAACAGCGGCGTCAGCGCCAGATAGACCGGGAAGGCCAGCCCCGACACGAACAGCAGGTAGACCGCCCGGTTGCCGCGAAAGGGATAACGGGCCAGGACGTACGCGGCCATCGACCCGATGAGCATCGTCCCGAACGTGCTGAACGCCACCACGATGACGCTGTTGAGCATGTACTGACCGATGTGCGCCTGTTCCCAGGCCCTGGCGAAGTTGTCCCAGCGCAGCGAGGCGGGCAGCGACCAGGCGTCGCCGAAGATCTCGTCCTCGCTCTTCACCGAGGCCAGGAACGTCCACAGGATCGGCACCATCACCAGCAGCGTCCACACCAGCAGCGCGATGTGCGTCAGGATGCCGAGCGGGCCGAGCCGTCGTCTGCGCTCCTGGCGGGCGAGCTTACGCGAGTTCGCCACTGTCCAGGAGATCATCGTTGTCATCAGTACTCGATTCGTTCGCGCCGCGAGAAACGCAGCGAGAGGACCGCGAAGCCGACGGTGAAGAAGAACATCACCACGCCGAGGGCCGAGGCGTAGCCGAAGCGGAAGTATTGGAAGGCGTTGCGGTAGATCTCGGCGGCCATGACCGTGGTCGACCAGTCGGGGCCGCCGTGCTGGTCGGTCATCACCCACACGATCGCGAACACGTCGAGCGCCAGGATGCCCAGGTAGACCCAGGCCACCTGGACGGTGTCCCAGAGCAGCGGCAGCGTGATGCGGAAGAACAGGCTGAGCCGGCTCGCCCCGTCGATCTGCGCCGCCTCGAACATGTCCCTGGGGATCGAGGCGAGGCCGGCGGAGAACAGCACGACGTAGAAGCCGACCGCCTGCCACACCATGACGCCCAGCACCGACCAGAACGCCACATTGCGATTCGACAGGAAGCCGACCGGGTCCATGCCGAGCGCCATCAGCGGCCCGTTCAGCATGCCGCTGCCGTCCGGCCTGAACACCTGCTGGAACAGCACCGCCACCACCGCGACGGCCAGGACCTGCGGGAAGAAGAACACCACGCGGTAGAACTTCGACCCGCGGATCCCCGACACGCCCGCCGGCCCGCCCACGTTGAGGAGGAAGGCGAAGAACAGCGCGATGACGATCGTGATCAGCGGCAGCAGCACGAGCAGCGCGCCGTTGTGCGTGACCGCCTTCCAGAACGTGCTGTCGCTGAAGAGCCGCTGGAAGTTGTCCAGGCCGATGAAGGTCGGCGTGGCCGTCACGCCGCGCCAGTCCGTCATCGCGATGTAGAACGCCTGGAGGTACGGGGAGATCACGTACACCAGGTAGAGAATCACCGGGGCTGCCAGGAACGAGGTGATGAACAGCCCACGGCGATACCTGTTGAACATCATCAGCGCTTGTACTTCTTGATCGAGGAGTCGTTCTTGATCTCGTCGGCCTTCTTCTGCATCCGCTCCAGGTACTTGTCCGGCGTCAGGCCACCGGACATCAGCTCACCGGTGGCGGCGATGCCCTCGTCCTTGAGCGGGCCGTACCAGGTCTGCCAGCGGTAGTAGAGGGCGTTCGCGCCCGCGTCGGCGACCGCCTTGGAGGCGCTCGCGACGCCCGGCGAGTTCTGGCGGCCGTCGCTCGCGCCCTTGACCACGGTCACGGTACGGACGAGCTCGCTGAAGTCGCCGGCCGCCTTCTTCGACAGCATGGCCCGCAGGTACTCCATGCCCGCCTGGGGGTTGGCGCTCTTGGAGGAGACGATGAAGTTCTCGCCCGGCTGGGTGTGCAGGGTGCCGTACGGCATCTTGTCCGAGCTGGTGAAGTCGGGGATCGGGAACATGCCGTACTCGAAGTCGGCCGGGGTGGTGGTCTTCTGCTCGTTCTCCAGCCAGGAGCCGGAGGGGAGCATGGCCACCTTGTACTTGTTCTGGGCGGTCTGGGTCTGCACGTGGTCGAGGCCGGTGGTGCCCTCCATCAGGTATTTGGCGCCCACTTCGGCCCAGGCGGTGGCCGCGGTCTTCATGGCCTCGGTGGTCCAGGCGCCGTCCTCGAGGTTGTCGATGTTGACCAGCACCTCGCTGCCGCCGATCTTCGCGGCCATGGTCAGCAGGGGCTCGTAGAGGTATTGGGGGAACTTGCCGGCGTAGGTGAAGGGCGCCATCTTGCCGGACTTCTTGATGGTCTCGCAGAGCTTGAGGAACTCGTCCCAGGTCTTCGGGATCTGCCAGCCGTTGTCCTTGAAGACCTTCTGCGAGTACCAGATGCCGTGGATGTAGTTGACGTACCCGAGGACGCTGAACTTGCCGTCGTAGGTGCCGATGTCGATGACCGACTGGTCGATGGTGTCCCTGACCTTGGTGGCCGGGTCGTCCCACGAGGGCGCGTCGAGCAGCGGGGTCAGATCCTGCATCTGGCCGTCCTGGGCCAGCGCGCCGAAGTCCATGAAGTTGGCGCCGGAGTTGTCGATCACCTCGGGCGGGTTGCCGCCGGCGAAGCGCGGCTGGAGAACCTTGGTGATCTCCTTGGTCGCGTTGTGCTTGATCTCGACGCCGGCGTACTTGGTCTTGAACAGCGGCTGGTGGATGTTCTTGGCGTAGTCCTGGCCGAAGCCGCCGTCGAAGATCCACACCTCCAGCGGCTTGTCGGCGGCCACGCCGAACGGGTTGGCCGCGCTGGTCGCCACCGGCGCGGACGACGCTGTGGCGGCCGGCTTGGACGCCGGCGTGGCGCAGGCGGCGAGCGCGCCCGCCACGGGTACGAGCGCGGCTCCGCGCAGCAGCTCACGCCTGGAGATATGGGGGGTGTTAGGCATTGTCTCTACTCCTGACTTGTCATGATCCGCGCCGGATGCGCCCTGTGTAGCGGCTCTCCAGCGCCTTGTTGTGCTCGTCGCCGCCGGTGACGTTGACCGACAGGTAGATGGGAGGGGTCTCGCCCAGTGCCACGAGCGCGTCGACCGCCTCCGTGACCACCATCTGCGCGAGCAGCGCGGAGGTGATCGTGGAAACCGCACCGTAGCTGCCGCCGCCGGGCAGGTCGAGGATGGCGTCCCCGTACGGCGCGCCGTTGTCCAGGACGACGTCGGCCAGGTCGAGCAGCTTGCCGCCCGACGGATGGCGGGAGGTCATCCGGGTGCTGTGCTCGACCGAGGTCACCGCGATCAGGGGATGGCCGCGTTCCTTGACGATCGTGGCCAGCTCGACGACCGTGCCGTTCACGCCGGAGCTGGAGATCAGCACGAACACGTCCTGCGGCTCGACCGGCGCCAGGTCGTAGATCTGGTGGGCGACGGCCGGGTCCCGCTCCAGCTCGGGGGTGAGCACGCTCGGGGGCTGCCCGCCGTACAGCACGAGGTCCTTCGGCGAGAGGCGGTTGCTCGGCACGAGGCCGCCGGCCCGTCCGGCGATCTCCATGGCGATGGCCTCGGAGTGCCCCGAGCCGAACGCGTTGACCACGCCGCCCGCCCTGATCGAGGTCACCAGCAGCGCCGCGGCCTCGCTCACCCGGTCCGCCTGGCGCTCCGCGGCCTGGGCTGCCAGATCGAGGACCTTGGATGCGTACGTCATTCAGCCTCTTTCCATCCGGTGGCTCTCCACGGCGCTGATCGTGCGCTCGAACGCCTCGTTCGTGCGCTCGTAGGTCCGCTGGGCCACCGCCACGTACACGGCGTCCAGCACGAACAACTGCGAATGGACGGCGGCCAGCCCGCCGAGCCTGAACGTGGTCTCCCTGCTGGCGGTGGTCAGCACCAGATCGGCCAGCTCGGCCAGCGGCGAGCGGGCGAACGAGGTGACCGCCACGGACGTGGCCCCGTGGCTGGCGGCCTCCGCCAGCGCCTCCATGACCTCCCGTGTACGGCCCCGGTGGCTGATGCCGATGGCCACGTCGCCCGCCTTCAGCAGGGCCGCCTCCGACAGCGCCACGTGCGCGTCGCCCGCGCTCCAGCCGGGGATGCCGATGCGGCGCAGCCGTCCCTCGAACATCGTGGCGACGTTCCCGCTGGTCGAGACGCCGACGAGGAGCACACGGGGGGCGGCCACGATGGCGTCGGCGACCTGGGCGACGATGCCGAGGTCGAGTTGTGCCGCGGTGTCTTGGATGAGTCTCGTGTCGGCCGCCGCCATCACCTCGATGGCCGCGTCGAGCGGGTCGTCGGGGCCGATCTCGTGGCCGACGCCCGCGCCCCAGCCCGCCTGCGCGGCCCGGCCGGTCTCGGTGGCCAGCGCGACGCGCAGCTCGGCATAGCCGGAGAAGCCGAACGCCCGGCAGAACCTGGTCACGGTCGCGGGTGAGCTGCCGGCGCGCTCGGCCAGCGCGATGATGGTGGACCGCGCGGCCTCGGCCGGGTCGCCGAGTATCACCTCGCCGACTCTGCGCAGTGCCTCCGGCAAGCCGGGTAGTTCTGTCTCTACGCGCCCGAGGGCTCCTGAAGTCACGAATATTCCTTCCGGATACTCGGTCTTCTGGCGAAAATTATTCTTGCTTCCCGGCCACGTCAACCCCCAGACTCGGACCGTGACGCAATCGCTAGTCGTCGGTGTCGATGCCGGTGCCACCTCCACGCGAGTCTCCGTCCACACGCTCGACGGCACGCGAGTGGGCTACGCGCGGGCCGGGGCGGGCAACCCGACCGCCCACGGGCTGGCCAAGGCGGTGGCGGCGATC
This sequence comes from Nonomuraea rosea, assembly GCF_039539705.1. Lineage (NCBI taxonomy): Bacteria > Bacillati > Actinomycetota > Actinomycetes > Streptosporangiales > Streptosporangiaceae > Nonomuraea > Nonomuraea rosea. The sequence continues at coordinate 109,468 of NZ_BAABDQ010000038.1, forward strand.
AGCGCGGCGCTGGAGGCGGCGCTCCCGCCCGGCGGCGGGCCGCTGGTGGTCGCGTCGCTGGCCGGGGTCGCGGGGCACGTCGCGGAGATGGTGCCCGAGCTGGCGAAGTCCTGGGCCTCCCACGGGATCGCCGAGGAGCCTCGGTACGTGGGCGACGTGCCGATCGCGTACGCGGCGGGGTCGCCGGAGCCTGACGGCTCCCTCCTGCTGTCCGGTACGGGCGCGGTGGCGGCCAGGTTCGTGGACCACCGGCTCGACGTGCTCGCCGACGGGCTGGGGTGGCTGCTGGGCGACGCGGGCTCCGGTTTCTGGATCGGCCGCGAGGGCGCCAGGGTCGTCGTCGACGCCCTGGACCGCGGCCTCCTGCCCGTCGAGGCCCTGGACCCCGCTCTCCTGCCCGTCGAAGCCCTCGATGCGGCGGGCGCCTCGCTGGCCGCGCTCGTCGGAGCGCACTTCCTCGGCGGCGAGCGGCCCGCCACGCCGCGCGCCGCCGCCGACCGCATCGTCCGGCTGGCGCAGGCCGACCACATGCGCCTGGCCGCCCTGTCCACGCTGGTCAGCCAGGCCGCCGAGGCGGGCGACCCCGAAGCGGTGAAGATCACGCACGCGGCCGCCGACCACCTGGCCGCCACGCTCAGGAGAGTGCACGTGTCCGGCCCGGTGGTGCTCGCGGGCAGCGTGCTGACCAGCGAGGGGCCGGTGCGTCATGCCGTGGTCGAGCGGCTGGCGGGCGAGCGGATCACCACGGCGGGCGACGCGGCCGGCGCGGCGGCCTGGCTGGCGGCCCGCGACTTCCTGACGGAGGCCGACGCCAAGACCGGGCACGCCGCCTTCACGTCCGGCGCCTGACGACGCCACCGCCCCCGGCGCCGTACCTGATCGCAGGACTGACGTTCAACCCTCGTGCTGCTGGGTCTTTCAGTTACGCCTCTTACCGCTCGACTGCGACAGCAGATCGGCCCACACGGCCATCGTGGTGGCGTGCCGGCCGCGCGCACACTCGTCGACCAAGGCGGCTCCTTCCCTTCGCCTGGTCCTGCGGATGAAGTACTGGTCACTGGCCTGACACAGCTCGTAGAACGTCGGCCGGCAGTAGCACGTGTAGTCCCGGACGCGTACACGGTCACCGGATGGCTGCAAAGGCGCCCAAGTAAGGGATGGCGTTGGCCCTGGCACATGAACCGAGTGGAACTGGCCATCTTCTGGTGTCGAAGCAGGCTCGATCATCACGTCAGCCTATAACCGGTCGTCTCCTCTTGTCTGCTTGTAGCGAGCGCTCTGCCTATATAGACAGCACGATATGAGAGCTCTCACCCGTCTTGGCCTATGTTGCGTACGTGCTCGACTACGACGGTGACACCCACATCTACCTTCAGATCGCCGACATCCTTCGGCATCGGGTTTCCGCGCTTTCGTCTGGACACCCGGTGCCGAGCGAGGCCGACCTCCAGCAGGAGTTCGGAGTCGCCAGAACCACCGCGAGGCGGGCGATCCATGTATTGCGCGAGGAAGGGCTCGTTTACACCGTTCAGGGAGAAGGGGCCTTTGTCGGCCCAGCGGCCGAAACTCCTCGCAAGAAGCGCAAAGTGCCGCTTTACCAGCAGATCGCGACAGAAATCGCCGATCAGATCAAGGAGGGAACGTTCCTTCCCCGCCGCCCCATACCGGGCGAGACTGCGCTGGTGAAGCAACACGACGTCGCGCGCGAGACAGTCCGGCGGGCCATGGCACTGCTGCGGGAGCAGGGCTGGATCTACACGGTCGCCCAGCGTGGCAGCTACGTCTCCCCGAAGGAGTCGTGGCCCGATGCTTGACTTCGCCTGACTGCTTGTATCTAGACGTCTAATCTATGAGCATGCTCGACCGCGAGGGCCCCGTTCCCATCTACGTACAAGTCGCCGAGGTGATCCAGGAGCAGATCGCCGCTGGGAAGCTGCGGACGGGCGAGCCTGTGCCGAGCGAGGCCACCATGGAAGCGGAGTTCGACATCTCGCGGAGCACCGCGCGAAACGTCGCCCGGGAGCTTCGCCGGCGTCGGCTCGTCCATACCGTTCGAGGCGAGGGCACGTTCGTCGGACCTCTCGGCGTGCCGCGCCTGAAGCAGACGAGAGCCCTCTATGTGCTCATCGCCAATGACATCGTGACCCGGATCAGACGCGGCGAGCTCCGTCCGAACCGGGCGATACCCAGCGAAAAGGCGTTGATGCGGCAATACGGGGTCGCCAAGGTCACAGCCCGGCAGGCCGTTTCACGCCTGCGGCAAGAGCGGTGGGTCTTCACGGTGCCGTACCGAGGCTCGTTCGTATCCGAGCCACAAAGATGGCCTAAGGACTCCTGATCGTTTTAGTCCCCCAAACCCCCATTTCCTTGCGATCTCTCAGCCCTTGACCGCGCCCGCCGTCATCCCCGTGCCGACGCGGCGTTGCAGGAACAGGAAGAGCAGCAGCGGGGGCAGGGCGAACAGGCTGGCGGCTGCCATCGTGGCGCCCCAGTCCGTGCCGAAGACGTCGCGGAAGGACGACAGCCACACCGGCAGCGTCCGTTTGCCCTGGTCCTTGATGATCAGCACGTTCACGAACGCGAACTCGTTCCAGGCGGTGATGAAGCCGAACAGCGAGGTCGCCATCAGGCCCGGGGCCAGCAGCGGGAAGACCACGCGGCGGAAGGCCACCAGCCGGCTGCAGCCGTCCACCTGCGCCGCCTCCTCCAGCTCCAGCGGGATGGCGGCCAGGAAGCCGCGCAGCGTCACGATCGTGAAGGGTAGCGTGATCATGAAGTAGACGCCGGTCAGCATGGCCAGCGAGTCCAGCAGGTCGGTGTCCCTGGCGATGATGAACACCGGCACCAGCAGCGCCTCCCACGGCGCCATCTGGGCCGCGAACACCGCCACCACGAACGCGCCCCTCCCCCGCCACCGCATCCTGGCCACCGCGAACGCCGCCAGCAGCGACACCACCAGCGCGAACGCCACCGCCGCCACGGTCACCAGGAGGCTGTTGCCCCAGTAGGTCCAGAAGCCCGGGGCGTTGATCGCGGCGACGAAGTGCTCGATCGTCGGATGAGCCGGCCAGAACGTCGGCGTGGCCGCCTGGATGTCCCTGGTCGGCTTGAACGCGGTCAGGAACATCCAGTAGACCGGGAAGATCATGACCACCAGGACGGCGATCGCCGCGGCGTTGAGCGTGAGCCGCCGCAAGCGTGGGATATATGACTTCATGAGCGGACCATTCGGCGCAGGTTGCTGACCAGGGCGACGGCGAGGATGACGACCGTGAGCATGGCCACCGCCGAGCCCAGGTCGTAGCGGTGCAGGACACGGGCGATCTTGAACGCGTACACCGGCAGGGTGGTCGTGGCGCCGTCGGGGCCGCCCTGGCTGAGCACCCAGATCTGCGGGAAGCACTTGGCCACCCAGATCACCTCCAGCGAGGCGACCAGGGCGAACAGGTGCCTGAGCATCGGCACGGTGACCTTCCAGAACACCTGCGGACCGGTGCCCCCGTCGATCCTGGCCGACTCGTACAGCTCGGCCGGGATCGTGGTCAGGCCCGCGTACAGGGTGAGCGCGGCGAACGGGACCGACTGCCACACCACGAGGATCACCAGGACGGCGAACGTGGCCGTGCCGTTCGCGAACCACGTGTAGCCCTGGAAGGAGTCGAGGCCGAGCGTGACCAGCAGCCAGTTGACCACGCCCAGCTCCGACTGGAACAGCCACTGGAACACCGTGGTCGCCGCGATGATCGGGGTGGCCCAGGCCAGCGCCAGCGCGCTCATCAGGGCCAGGCGCAGACCGCGGCGCAGGCGTACGAGCATCAGCGCCACGCCCGTCGAGAGCACCACGATGAGCACCACGTTGATCGTGGTCCAGATGAGCGTGCGCAGCAGCACCTGCCAGAACTCCGCGCCGGACAGGAGCTCGGCGTAGTTCTCCAGGCCGACGAGGGTCGCGCCGCCCCTGATCAGCTCGCCCATGCGGAAGTGCTGCAACGAGATCACCGCCGCCTTGAGCAGCGGATAGAGCAGGAGGAAGGCCCCGCCTGCCACCGTGGGTGCGATGAGCAGGTAGGGCCAGAACGAGTGGTTCCTACGCCACATCAGGATCCGCTGTTCAGGGTCGTGGTGATCGTCGCGGAGACCTTCTTCGCCTCCGCCGCCGGGTCCGCGCCGGTGAGCACGGCGGTCATGTACTGCTTGATCACGGAGGTGGCCTCGACGGCGGCCCAGTTGGGGGTGTTCGGGGTGGCCCGGCCGTTGGCGGCGGCCGTGGCCATCGCGGCGGTGCCCTCGTCGCCGGCGAGCACGCCGGCCAGCGACGTACGGTTCGGGACGAAGCTCATCGCCTTGGCCAGCTCGGTCTGGAACTGCTCTCCCGTCAGGCCCTTGACCAGCTCGTACGCCTCCTCCTGACTCTTGGAGGCGACCGGGACGATCAGGTCGGAGCCGCCGGTGAAGACCGTGCCCGGCTTGTCGGCCGTCTTGCCCGGGATGGGGAAGAAGCCCATCTTGTCCTTCAGCTTGGCGTCCACCTCGAGGACGCGGGCGGCGACGCCGGGGACGGCGATGATCTGGGCGGCCTTGCCCTGCGCGAACACCTCGTGCTGCGGCGGGTTCGCCTCGTCGGCGTCCTTGGGGCCCTTGCCGAGGGCCTGGAGCCGCCGGTAGTAGTCCATGCCGGCCAGGGCCTGCGGCGTGTCGAGGCTGCCCGCCCACTTGCCGCCCTGCTGGACGGCCAGGTCGCCGCCCTCGTCCCAGATGAAGCCGGCCAGGGCGTACCAGGTCTGGCCGGTCAGATAGATGCCCTGGTTGCCACCTTTATTGAGCTTTGTCGTGATTTCTAGCCATTCGTCGCGGGTCTTCGGGGGCTCCTTGATGCCGGCCTTGGCGAACAGGTCCTTGTTGTAGACGACCACGCGATTGGCGGCGTACCAGGGGATTCCGTACTGCTTGCCGTCGATCTTCCCGGGCTGGGCCAGGCCGGGCAGCCAGTCCTCGCCCTTGAGGTCGGCGATCTTGGCGGTGAGGTCCGTGACGCCGCCGCTGGCCGAGTACTGGGCGACCTGCGTGTTGCCCACCTCGATCACGTCGGGGGCGTCGGTGCTGGCCAGGGCGGCGGTGACGCGCTCGCCGATGCCGTCCCACGCCTGGATCTGGATGTCGAGGTCCACGCCCTTGTGCGCGGTCTCGTACTCGGTCTCGAACTTCTTCAGCAGGTCCTGCGTGACGCTGCCGTCCATGATCCAGACGGTCAGCTTGGCGGGCGCGCCGGGCGCTGCCGCCTTGGGCTCCTCGGCGGTGCCGCACGCGCCGAGCGCGAAGACGGCCGCGAGGGCCAGGATGCGGTTCTTCATGGCGTTCCTTCTGGTGGGGGGTGCCTGCGCCCGCCGACGGCGGGCGCAGGGCTTTTGTCACGGGTTCGGGACGGTGTCCTTGAAGGAGGTGCCGGCGGAACGCAGGGCGGCGACCCGGCTCAGCACGTCGGTGGGCGCCACGACCTCGTTCTTGCTGTAGTAGAGGTAGTCGGCCTGCTGCCGGTACGTACGCGTCCCCGCGGCCCCCTGGAGATCGATGAACCACTGGTTGAACATGATCCACATCGGGGTCTCGGGATAGTAGATGTCACCGTGGTCGGCGAACAGGCGGCCGTCCACGTAGTACTTCATCCGGCCGCCGGAGACCTGGAGGACCAGGTCGTGCCAGCCGGCGAAGCTGGTGCGCTCCTCGGTGTGGGTGTTCACGGCCTGCCAGGGGTCGCCCTGGTAGGTCTCCCAGCTCGTGGTGTAGAGGATGTTGGCCGGCTCGCCCCAGCCGCCGTTCGGCAGATACTCGAAGTCGAGCTCGCCGTAGTCGGGGTCCAGGTTGAAGCGCAGCGGCGTGATGGTGAAGAACGTCTGCACGACGTGCTCGCCGTCGGGCCCGCCGGTCGGCGCGTCGCTGAAGCGGACGCGGGCGGCGTAGGTGCCCTCGTGGAACTTGCGGCTCGCGGTGGACAACTCGGTCTGTACGGTTCCCGCCGCGGTGCCGTTCGTGGAGCTGTCGAGCGTCAGCAGGCCGCCGGGGAACGTGACGGCCGACGGCGACCAGGTCGCCCCGGGCACTCCTGGGCCGCCCGAGGAGGAGCGGACCGTCCAGCCGCGCTGGGCCAGCAGCGGGTCGCTCGATCCCGAGTAGCTGAAGTCGTCGAACAGCACGCCCGCCGAGCCCGGCGGGACGGTCGGGGTGACGGTGGGGGTCGGGGTGGGCTCGCTGCCCGTCGGCTTGCCCCAGGCGAGCTGGCCGTTGACGTAGACGGTGATCTTGTCCCAGTTCGCGTAGCCGGTCTGCGCGCCGTAGGAGTAGTCGTCGCTCTGGGTGAACGTCTGCCAGTCGGCGCGGTAGAAGCGCAGCTGCAGGTCGCTGGTGTTCTGGCCGGGGGCGAGGCTGCCGGAGGTGAAGCCCACTTCCAGGTATTGGGCGGCGCCCGATTGGCGGACGAACTGGCCGGTCACCGTCGAGCAGCTCACGACCGCCCAGGAGCAGGCGAAGCGGTAGGTCTCGGTGCCGGTGAGGTAATAGCGGATCTTGACCTGGTTGAGCGGGATCGTGGTGGTGCCGTCGTTGAAGAGCTGGAGCCAGGGCTCGGCCTGGGCCGTGGTGGCGCCGGGTGAGCTGGTGCGGTATTGGAGGCGGATGGCTTGGGCGGCGTTCGCGGGGGTGGCCACGAGGGTCACGGCCGCCAGGACGATGGGGATGGCTAAGGAGAGCAGGACTTTTCCGAAATTTCGGGACATGGGTGGGGTTCTCCTTGGTTGTGCGGCCCCCGAATGTCGTGCATGCCGAACAGAGCCGTCGGGCCCGGCTCGGGGTGGTGTGCGGCTTGCGCCGCGCTGTTAGAAAGTGCGGCCTGCGGGTGCGGGCCGCCTACGGGTGCGTGCGGCTCGCGTCGGGCTGGGTCAGGCGCCGCGGCGGATGCGGCCCGCGTACAGGGCCTCCAGGCGGAGGTTGTGCGCGTCGCCCTCCGGGACGTTGGCCGAGAGGTAGACCGGCGGCACTTCACCGGCTTCGAGCAGGTTCCGTACCGTCTGGGCCACGACGAGCTGGGCCAGCAGCGCGGAGGTGATCGTGGAGACGGCCCCGGTGGCGCCTCCGCCGGGCAGGGGCAGGACGGCGTCGCCGTAGGGCGCCTGGTTGTCCAGGACGACGTCGGCCAGGTCGGCGAGCTTACGGCCCGAGGGGTGGCGGGACGGGACGGCATCGCTGTGGGCGCGCGAGGTGATCGCGATCAGGTCGTGACCGCGCTCCTTGACGAGGGTGGCGAGCTCGACGACCACGCCGTTCACGCCGGAGTTGGAGATGATGACGAACAGGTCGCCCCGCCGCACGGGGGCCAGGTCGAGGATGATGCGGCCGATGGACGGATCGCGTTCGAGGTCGTAGCGGTCGAGCTCGGACCTGGGGGCGTCGCCGTACCTGACGATGTCCCTGAGCGCGAGCCGGTTGGTGGGCACGAGCCCGCCGGCGCGGCCGGCGATCTCCATGGCGACGGCTTCCGAGTGGCCGGAGCCGAACGCCTGGATGATCCCGCCGCCGGTCAGCGCCTTGGTGAAGAGATCGGCGGCTCGCGTGATCTCCGGGTCCTCCGGGATCACCCGGACGAGGTGGGCGACGTGCTCGGCGAACGCTTGCGGGTCTACGGCTGAATTTTTTGTCATATGTCCCCTTCCGGTAGGCGATGTCCGGCCACGGCGCGGACCGTGACGTCGAAAGCCTGTTTCGTACGCTCATACGTGCGTTGCGCGACCGACACGTACACGACGTCGAGCACCAGCAGCTGCGAATGGATCGCCGCGAACCCCTCGGACCTGAAGCTCGTCGCCCGGCTGGCCGTGGTCAGCACCAGCTCGGCCACCTCCGCCAGCGGCGACTTCGGCTGCGAGGTGACGGCCACGGTGATCGCGCCGTGGCTGCCCGCCTCGGCGAGCACCTCGATGACCTCGCGGGTCCTGCCGCTGTGCGAGATGCCGATCGCGACGTCGCCCTCTCCGAGCAGCGCCGCGTCCGTCAGCGCGCTGTGGGCGTCGGACCTGCTCCAGGTCGGCACCCGCATGCGCTGCAGGCGGTATTCCATCTCGCTGGCCACGGCCGCGCTGCTCGACACCCCGAACAGCAGCACCCGGCCCGCCCTGGCCACGGCCTGCGCGACCTTGTCCACCACGGCCAGGTCGAGCTGGTCGCCGGTCTCCTGGATCAGGCGGATGTCGTTGCCGGAGACGACGTTCAGCACGCGTTCGAGGCTGTCGTCGGGGAGGATCTCCTGGCCGATGTCGGTCTGCCAGGTCTGCTGGGCCACCCGGCCGGTCTCGGTGGCGATGGCCACGCGCAGCTCCGCGTATCCGGCGAAGCCGAGCGCGCGGCAGAAGCGGGTGATGGTCGCGGTGGAGGTCCCGCTCCGCTCGGCCAGGTCCACGATCGTCAGCCGGGCGGCCTCCGCCGGGCCGCCGAGTATCGCGTCGGCCACCTTGCTCAGCGCCTCCGGCATGTCGTGTTGCTCGGCTCGGATGCGGCTCAGTAGTTCCACGCGATGAAAATTATGCTCAACCAGTGGTGCGGTCAAGGCATGTCGGCAATAATTTTTGACATGTACGTGGTTCTGGGCGTCGACGCCGGGGGCACCTCTTCCCGCGCCGCGCTGTTCACGCTGGACGGTACTCCGGTGGGCCGTGGGCGCGCGGGCGGCGCGAATCCGGGGACGCTCGGCATGGAGACCGCCTGTGCCAACCTCACCGCCGCCGTCCGGGCTGCCCTTGCGGAGGCCCGATCTGCGCAGGTCCTGGGGGTGGTCACCGGGATCGCCGGGCATCCGGAGAAGTGCGCGGCCCTGACCGAGCGGGTCCTGGGCCGGCTGCTTCCCGGGGCCGCGCCGAGCGACCGGACCTTACCCGGGCACACCGCAGGGGGCCTGCCGGTGCGGTCGGTCGGGGACATCGTGACCGCGTTCGCCGCCGGGACCGCCACGCCCTCCGGTGCCGTGCTCATCTCGGGGACGGGGGCCATCGCGGCAAAAATTACCAGCCATGTCGCGGTCGCCACCGCCGACGGGTACGGGTGGCTGCTCGGGGACGAGGGGTCGGCCTTCTGGATCGGCCGCGCCGCCGCCCGCGCCACCATCCGCACGATAGAGGGAAGCGGCGGGGGCGGGGCTCGGGGAAGCGAGGGTGGGCCCCTGGGCGGTGAGAGTGGGTTTCGCGGCGGTGCGGGTGGGCGGCTGGTGGAGCTGGTGGTCGGGCGCCTGCTGCCCGACGGCCCTGGGGACGATCCGGTGTCGCTGCTGGCGGCGACGGTGCATGCGCGTCCCCCGCTGGCGCTCGCCGAGCTGGCGCCGCTGGTGAGCGAGGCCGCCGGGGCCGGGGATCCGCTGGCCGGGTCGATCGTCGCCGAGGCCGCGTCCCGGCTCGCCGCGACGGCCTCCCACGTGCGCGAACCCGGCCGGCCCCTCGTGCTCGCCGGGAGCGTGCTCACGTCAGAAGGTCCCGTACGGGAGGCCGTACGAGACCTTCTGGAGGGTGCCGTCACGGCCGGGGACGCGGCGGGGGCGGCGGCGTGGCTGGCGGCCCGCTCGTTCCTGAGCCCGCAGGAGGCCGAGGCCCGCCACGCCCGCTTCGTCCGCCCCGCCGGCTGAGCCGGGGGAACGGAGCACGGGCGAGGCGGCGCACGGGACGGAGCGGGCCTGGTGGGCGGTGGCCGGTCGATTGGGCTATTCGGCTGGGCTGTGGTCGCCGTATACCGGGTTCTTCGCCAGGCGTTCCTTGGTGACCATCAGCCGTACGACCCCGGCCTGCTCCGACTGCACCTCCCACACGATCCAGTCGTCTCCGACCTCACCCGCCTGGTCGGCCGGCCGCAGGCTGAAGCCGTCGTTGCCCGGGCTCGGGACGATGACCTGGAAGACCGCCTTCAGACCGCGCCGCCGCACCTCGGCCAGGACCTCCCCGACCGTCTTCTGATCGGCCCGGTACCCCTCCAGCACCTCGCCCTTCTTCATGGCCGAGCCCCAGTTCTGGTACTTCTCGCCCGGCTCGGCCGCACGCCCCAGGCGGACGGAGGCCCAGCCGGTCCAGCCGCGCGCCACGATGATGGTCGTCGCGCAGCCCTCGGCGCCGAGTTCGCATCCTTCGGGTGCGGTGCCGCTCTCGATGGACCTGCCGTTGTCCGCCAGGCGCCCGCTCAGGCTCATGCCCGCGATCTTGCCGACCTTGCTCGGGGAGGAGGGGACCATCCTCAGGTTCACGTTCAGTCCCACCGCCTTGAACCCCTCGGTGTACTTCGCGTGGTCGGCGAACGGGTCCTTGATGGTGGCGACGTACATGTCGCCGCGCAGCTCGATGTCGATGGCCGCGCTGGCGTAGGACGGGGTGCCGCCGCGCTCGCCCAGGACCGTGGGGCCGAGCACGGCCGCCGCCACGATCCCGGCGACGGCCACGGCGCCCACGACCAGGCGTCTGGTGCGAGATCGGGCGGCCCCGAGATCGGGGAGCAGGCGGCGCAGCCGGCCCGGAGCCTGGGCGGTCTCCGTGACGGGCTCGGCCATGATCGAGGCGAGCAGTGCCCGCGCCCCCGCGCCGGACGACTGTCCGGCCAGGCTCTCGTCGTGGACTCTGGCGAGGTGCTGCACATCGTTCATGCGGACTCCATGACAAAGCGGTGATCCGAGACTCCGGCCCCTGCCAGGGCCTTCGAGAAGCGCTTGCGCGCCCGGTGGAGCCGGATGCGTACGGCGTTGCGCGAGCAGTCGAGCACCTGGGCGATCTCGTCGTGGCCCAGCCCTTCCCAGGCGACGAGCGAGATCAGCTCCCGGTCGCCGTCCGGCAGCTCGCGGAAGGCTCGCGCGATCGCGCCCAGCTCGACGCTGGTCTCGGGGGTGCCGGCGTACAGGTCGGCGATGTCGTGGTCGAGCGCCACGTTCCGCGACTGCTGCCTGACCTGGCCGCGCCGGTGGTTGGCCAGCACGTTCCTGGCCACTCCGTACAGCCAGAGCCGGGCCTCTGGTCCCTGCGGCAACGCGTCGACGCGGCGCCACGCGGTGGTGAACGTCTCCGCGACCACGTCGGCCGCGTCCTCAGGGATGTCGCAGCGGCGCATGGCGTAGCCGAGTATGTGCTCGTACGTCGCCGCGTACACGGCCTCGAACCGGGTCCTCCGGTCGTCATCCACAGGCGGTCCCCATGGTCGGCCTCCTCATCCTGGGGGTTGGGACACCCCTTACATGTCGGAGGCACCATCAGCATTTCAGCTGATTTTTCACCGTACGAGCAGAGCAGCGCTCCCGTAGCTCCCGCCGAACCCCGTCACCAGCGCCACCTCGCGACCCGCGCGCAGCTCCCGCACGGCCTGTGCCACGTTGTTCAGCCCGTGCACGTAGCCCTCGGAGAGCAGGCCGCCGTGCGGGTTCACCCAGGCGTGGCGGCGCTCCAGCAGGTACGCCCCCAGGTCCCCCCGCTCGACCAGCCCGAAGTCCTCCAGCTGCCTGGGCACCAGCCACGAGTACGCGTCGTACGGCAGCGCCACGTCCACCTGCCCCGGCCGCATCCCGGACGCCTCCCAGAGCATGGGCGCCACGTAGGCCGAGAAGATCGCGGTGACGTCCGGCGCGCGGTCCATCGACGAGCAGCCCGGCCCGCCGCCGCGTACCACCGCCTGGACGCGCGGCCCGTCGAGCACGCCGCTGACCAGCAACGCGCAGGCCCCGTCGGTCTCCTGGCAGCAGTCCACCGTGCGGAGCGGGGTGCAGACGTACGGCCTGGCGAGGTAGTCGCCGAGTTCGAGCGGCTCGCGGCGCAGCGCGCGGGGGTTGGCCTTGGCGTTCTCCCTGGACTGGGCGACGACCGCGTGCAGGTGCTCGGCGGTGAGCCCGGTGTCGTGCAGGTAGCGGGTGGCGGCCAGGGCGAACAGCGGGATCGGACCCGCCAGGCCGTAGGTGTAGCGCTCCTGGGGGCCGGTGGAGACGGTGTTCATGCGCGTGCCGGACCGGCCGTTGAGCGCCCGATAGATCAGGATATTTCGCGCTAAACCGGCGTGTATGAGCATCGCCGCGTCACCGAGGATCGACGCCGCCTGCGTGCCGCCTCCGGCGATGTCGTTGTGCCAGCCGAGCCGCTCGATGCCCAGGGCGCGGGCGACCTGCACGACGGGCGCGGAGTCGTTCATGTGGTAGCTGAGCACCGCGTCCACCTCGTGCGCGCCGATGCCCGCGTCGGCGCAGGCCGCCCGGCACGCCTCGGCCGCCAGCTCCAGCTCGGTGCGCCCGGACCGCCTGCTGAGGGCCGTCATCCCGATCCCGGCCACGGCCGCCCGCCCCGCGAACGGCTGCATGGCCCCTCCTCAGGACAGGGCGCGATCGCTCGCGCCGGTAGGCCCGTTCACGCTAGCCCGCACCCGCCGCTTAGGCAAGCGCTTGCTCGGCAAGGCCGCCCGTCTCCCAACGTCCCCAATGAGGTGTTTCCGGGTGTCCGTAATGGCAGCGTCTTCCGTCCGAAGACTTTCACCGTACGCCTGCCTCATATCCTGAAAACGGCCTCCGACCAGCACTTCAAGGCTGGATAGCCAGAACCGCCGCCACCTTCGGGTAACTGGACACCTTCACGGGAGCTGTCCCCTCTTGTAATACGGAGGTGCGATCTACCGATAGCCCATCATCATCAGGCCGAGGTGAGCGATGGATCTACGCTATGTCCGGTACGCGCTGGCGATCGCGCGGGCAGGCAGCCTGCGACGGGCCGCCGCCGCGCTGCATATCGCCCAGCCGACATTGTCGGAGCAACTCAGGGCGTTGGAGAAGGAGATCGGTGTCGAGCTGTTCAGCCGTTCGTCGAGCGGCGTGCAGCTCACCGAGGCGGGCGAGGCGTTCCTGGCGCAGGCCACCGTCGCGGTGGACGCCTTCGAACGCGCCGTGACCGCCGCGCGGAGCAAGGGCCACACAGCCCGCCTGGGCGTGGCCGACGGGCTGGAGGACGTGGTCGCCCGCCTGCTCTCCCAGCTCCAGACCGGGAATCTGCGCGTGGCCCCCATGGGGACGGCCGAGCAGATCGTCTCCATCGTGGACGGCACCCTGCAGGCCGGGATCGGCTACGCGCCGGGCTCCCTGCCGAGGGGCGTGGCGCGGATGCTCGTCCACCGCTTCCCCGTACGCGCGCTGCTGCACCGGGACCACCCCCTGGCGGCGCACGAGACGCTGTCCCTGTCGGACCTGACGGCCGAGCCGCTGATCATGCCGGAGTCCGACGCGGTGGCCGGCGCCCGCCGGTTCCTGGAGGGCTTCGTCCGCCACCGCCTGCACCCCAGGCTGGGCCCGTCGGCGGCCACCCATGACCTGGTCATCAACATGGTGGAGGCGGGCACCGGCTATGCTCTCTGCGTTCGCGAGGGCACGGCCGTTCCCGACAGCGTGACGTTCGTCCCCATCAAGGAGGACGTCCCCCCGCTGGAGGTGGTCTTCCTCTGGAACCGCCAGGCCGACGTGCACGAGCTCGTGAGCGCGGCCCGGCATCTGGCTCGCGCTGGATAGCGCTATTATCCAACGATGCGCATCTCCGAGCTCAGCGCCAAGTCGGGCGTGGCCCTCCCTACGATCAAGTACTACCTGCGTGAGGGCCTGCTGCACCAGGGCGAGCAGACCGCTGCGACCCGGGCCGAGTACGACGACTCCCACCTGCGCAGACTCCGCCTGATCCGAGCCCTGCTGGAAGTGGGCCGGCTCCCCGTGGCCTCGATCAAGAAGATCATCGAGGCCGTCGAGGACGAGTCGCTGCCCCTTCACCAGATGCTCGGCACCGCCCACTGGGCCCTGGGCCCCACCGTCGAGCCCGAGCCGGGCGAGGACTGGCAGCTCGCCCGCGCCGAGGTCGACCGGCTCGTCACCGGCCAGGGCTGGACGATCCACCCCGAGGCCCCCACCCGCGACGAGCTGGCCCAGACCCTCGTCAAGATGCGGCAGCTCGGCCTGTCCGGCGACCTGACGCCCTACGTCGAGGTGGCCAGGAAGCTGGTGTCCGAGGTGGAGATGGACGCCATCCGGCTGGACGGCCCGCGCGACGCCGCTGTGGAGGCCCTGGTGCTCGGCACGGTCCTGTACGGCAGGGCGCTCGACACGCTGCGGCGCATGGCCCAGGAGTCGGAGTCGGCCCACCGCCATGGCGGCTCTTAGCTCACGCTGGCCTCAGATGACGCCGTTCGCGCGCAGGATCGCGATGGTCTGCACCGTGATGGCCCCGCGCCACTCCAGCGCCCCCGCGGGCGAGATCCGCGCGTAGTCCACGACCCAGCCGCCGTCGTCCTGCTGCTCCCCCGCCAGCCTGACCAGGTCGGCGGCGATCACGTCGGGCTCGAACAGGTCGCGGACCGGCCGCCCCGGGTAGGGCGCGAAGTCCAGGGGCCGCAGCGCCTCGTTCTCGGTGCCGCCCTCGACGCGGACCCGCCCGTCCTCCGGGATGTAGGCGCCGAGCCGCTTGAGGAGGTCGGCGGCGCGCGGCTGGCTGTCGTACACCGCGTCGAGGAACCGGACCGCGAACGCCAGCACGTACGCGTGCGGCATCTCCTCCAGCTCCGAGATCGTGTCGAGGCAGTAGCGCGTGGCCTTGGCCAGCCACGGATGCGCGGCCACGGCCGAGTCGTGGGCGGCGACGCGATGGGCGGCCGCCGCCGACACGGCGGTGATCTGCAGCGACGAGGTGTCCGCCGCGCCGCCCGACCACCAGGGCGCGGTGGCGTCGGACAGCGTGAGCGGCAGTGAGAACGGCAGCCCGCCGTCCGGCAGCGTCACCGAGTCCAGCCAGTCGCACAGCGCGGCGGCCTGGGGCGTGGTGACCGGGCCGGTCTCCTCGAACACCTCGAACGCGTGCAGCGCCGCCCCCGGCTGGCTCTCGGGAGAGCGCAGGTCCGGCTCCAGGCCCCAGCCGTAACCGCCGTCCGCGTTCCGGTAGCCCTCCAGGGCCGCCAGCACACCCGCCGCATCGCCCCCGCCCACGAGCAGGTCGTAGCGGCGGCGGTCGAGAACACGCGCGTACCCGGCCAGGAAGCCGGGGATCACGGAAAGGTTCACGTTCATGAGGTCATCGTGCCCAGATCGGCGGCCTTCGGTCTTGTAGGTTCCGGACACGCGCCGCGGATCACTCCGTGATCGTGACCGGCCGTTTCAGCAGCCACAGCGCCGCCCGCTGGAGCAGCGTGCGGTGTACCTCGTTGTCGTAGGACCGGGTGTCGTGGCCGAGCGCGTCGTAGAAGACCCGGCCCCGCCGCACCGGCCGCGCCCAGATCAGCGGCTGGCCGTTCGACGACGCCAGCGGCTCGACGTCCGGCAGCACGTCCAGGTCGCTGTACACCTCGTCCACCACGTCGAAGTCCCGCAGTCCGGCGACCACCGGATGCGTCCCGTGCATCCGCACCCCGGTCCAGCCGAGCGGCGGGTGGTGGGACTTGGGCCAGGTCCAGGAGCCGCCCAGGACGCGTGGCCAGCCCTGCCAGTCGTCGAAGCAGATCGACGCCGAATGCATGCACAGCAGGCCGCCGCCCCGGTCCAGGTGGTCGAGGATCGTGGTGCGGGCCTGTGCCGGTAAGCCGAAGCGCCATTCTGGCCGCAGCTCGGCGAAGCGGTCCTGGGTCATCTGCCAGCGCAGGGCGTTGACCGTGATGAGCTGGACCTCCGACGGCTCGCTCAGCGCACCCGCGATGTCCTCGGTGATCTCCGACTCGACCCCCGCCTCGGCGAGCACTTCAGCCAGTGCTGCCGACGTGGCGGCGAAGTCGTGGAACAACCCTCCTGACAGGATCAGATTTCTCGCCACTTGCCAACCTCATCATGCTTACCGCGCCATTTCTACCCATGAACTGTCACATCCGCCCTGGCCGCCCCGTCCTGTCGCCATACAGAGAAGGAGTGAGGTCATGAGAGTTCTGGTCGCTGGAGCCTCGGGGGTCATCGGCCGTCAGCTCGTCCCGCTGCTCAGAGCGGTGGGTCACGAGGCGATCGGGCTGTCCAGGTCGCCGGGGGCGGAGGTCCGGGTGGACGCGCTCGACCGCGCGGCGACCCTGCGCGCGGTACGGCAGGTCGCGCCGGACGCCGTGGTCCACCTGCTCACGGCCATCCCGCAGGCGATCGACCCGAGAAGGATCGACCGGCAGTTCGCGCTCACGAACCGGCTGCGCACCGAGGCCACCGCGAACCTCATCGAGGCGGCCCCGGACGCCAGGTTCATCGCCCAGGGGCTGGCCTACGCCTACGCGCCCGGTCCCGGGCCGGCGGACGAGGACGCGCCGCTGTGGCGGGACGCGCCCAAGCGGTTCGCACCCGTGGTGGCGGCGCTGGAGGCCATGGAGCGCCAGGTCATCGGGGCAGGCGGGCTGGTGCTGCGGTTCGGGCACCTGACCGGGCCCGGCTCGGTCTACGACCAGGACGGCTCGACCACGCGGGCCGTGCTGGCGGGCAAGATGCCGATCGTGGGCGACGGCGGGTCCGTGATGTCGTTCACCGATGCGCACGACGCCGCCACGGCCGTGGTCGCGGCGCTCGACCGGGACGTCTCCGGGGTGCTGAACATCGTGGACGACACGCCCGTCAAGCTGAGCGAGTGGCTGCCCGCGTACGCGGCCGCGCTGGGCGCGCCCGAGCCCGGGCACGTGCCCGCCTGGCTGGCCAGGATGATCGTGGGCGGGTTTGGCGTGGCGTACATGACCAGGCTCAGGGGCGCGGACAACTGCCGCGCGCGGCTGCAGCTCAACTGGCGGCCCCGGCACTCGTCCTTCGCGGGAGAACGGGCATGATGCAGGCCGTGGACTTCGAGGAGTTGCGGCCCATGCTGCTCGGGCTGGCCTACCGCCTGCTCGGCAGCATGTGGGACGCGGAAGACGTGGTGCAGGAGGCGTGGCTGCGGTGGGAGGGCACCGACCGGAGCAAGGTCAGGGAGCCGCGCGCCTTCCTGCTGACCGTGGTCTCCCGGCTGGCGCTCGACCAGCTCCGCTCCGCCCGGGTCAAGCGGGAGGCCTACACCGGGCCCTGGCTGCCCGAGCCGGTGACGACGACGCAGGCGGGGCCGCTGGACACGGCCGAGCTGCGTGACACGGTCTCGTACGCGACCCTGACCATGATGGAGCGGCTCTCGCCGCCCGAGCGGGCGGTGTTCGTGCTGCGGGAGGCGTTCGAGCTGCCGTACGACGAGATCGCCGGGATCGTCGGCGTCTCGGTGGCCAACGCCCGGCAGATGCACCACCGGGCCTCGGTGCGGCTCACCGAGGGGCGCGACAGGTTCCAGCCGTCGGCGCAGGACCACACCGAGCTGCTGGCGAAGTTCATCCAGGCGGCGGAGGGCGGCGACCTGTCCGCGCTCACCGAGCTGCTCCACGAGGACGTCGTGGCCTGGAACGACGGCGGCGGCAAGGTCAGGGCGGCGCTGCGGCCGATCATCGGACGGCGCAAGGTGGCGATCTTCCTGCGCGGCCTGGTGCTCCGCTACATCTTCTCGGACGCGCAGGTGATCGAGGTCAACGGCCATCCCGCGATCTGGACGCGGATCGGCGAGCACCACCAGCTCGTGGTGATCGAGATCCGCGACGGCCTCATCAAGGACATCTACGGTGTGCTCAACCCGGACAAGCTCACGCGCGTAGGACCGGGCTGAGACGCCGCACGATCTATAGTCGCCCCTATGGATCTCGGCATCTCGGGCAAGATAGCCCTCGTCACCGGAGGCAGCGCGGGCATCGGCCTCGCGGCGGCCAAGAGCCTCGCGCGTGAGGGCTGCGACGTGTGCGTCTGCGCCCGCAACCCGGAAAAGCTCGCCGACGCGGTGGTGGAGCTGCAGGAGTTCGGCAAGGTCGTGCACGCCGTGCTGGCCGACATGGAGGACCCGGCCGCCGCCCGCCGGGTGGTCGAGGAGACGCGCGACGTGCTCGGCCCGATCGACATCCTGGTCGCCAACGCGGGCGGGCCGCCGTCCGGCCGGTTCGACGAGGTGGGGCTGGACGGCTGGGACGTCGCCATCCAGCGCAACCTGCTCGGCACCGTGCGCCTGATGCACGCGGTCCTGCCCGACATGCGCTCGCGCGGCTGGGGCCGGATCGTCACGATCACCAGCAGGTCGGCCCGCGAGGCGCTGGACGGCCTGGCGCTGTCGAACGCCACCCGCCCGGCCGTGGCCGGCGTCGTACGCACCCTGG
The DNA here is from genome assembly GCF_039539705.1 of Nonomuraea rosea. NCBI lineage: Bacteria > Bacillati > Actinomycetota > Actinomycetes > Streptosporangiales > Streptosporangiaceae > Nonomuraea > Nonomuraea rosea. Next base: position 127,651 of record NZ_BAABDQ010000038.1, read on the forward strand.
CCCGCGAGGTCGGCGGCGACGGCATCCGGGTCAACAACGTGATGCCGGGCCCGATCGAGACCGACAGGCTGCGCGAGCTGGCCGGCGAGGAAGGCCTGAGCCGGCGGGGCGAGTCCGTGCCCGTCGGCCGCATCGGGCGCGCGGAGGAGGTGGGCGACGTGGTGGCGTTCCTGGCCAGCGAGCGGGCGTCGTTCGTGAACGGGATCTCGATGCTGGTGGACGGCGGGGAGAGCCGCGTCATCGCCTGATCAGCGTCGTCGCGATGCCGGCCGCCCAAGCGGCGTCCTCTTCGGGCAGGTCCACGTAGTACGCGAGGTTCGCGCGGTGGAAGCAGGCGCCCATGAGCATCGAGGCGGCGGCGCCCGCGTCCATCCCGGCGTCGATCCTGCCGCCCTGCTGCTCGGCCCGCAGGATCTCGGCCAGGGCCAGGATCGGCAGGTGGGGGCCCGCGTTCCGGTCGGCCAGCATGGTTCTGAAGCCCGCCAGGAGCGAGGGGTCGGCCAGCACGCCGGAGGCGATCGCGGCCGCCTTGGAGTAGAACTCGAGCGCCGCCGCCGCGAACTCGGCCAGGTTCGCGGCCACGTCGCCCTGCCCGACGCTCGCCTGCAGCCGCGTCAGCGCGGGACGGAGCGCCGGCAGCCGCTCCAGCAGGACGGCCAGGAACAGCGACTCCTTGCCGGCGAAGTGCTTGTAGAGCAACGCCTCGGAGCAGCCCGCCTGCCTGGCGATGCGCCTCGTCGTCGCCCCCGCGATCCCGAACTCGTGAATCGCCTGCTCAGCGGCGTCGATGATGCGATCGCGTGTGCCCATCCGCTCATGATATGAGCGAGTGCTCACCGACTCCGTCCCCCATGGCATCCTTCCCTTAGGGACCAGCTAAGAAGGCAGTTGACTAGGCAGGGGCGTAACAGCATGGACAAGCCGGTCATCGTGACGGTGGACGACGACCCAGGCGTGTCGCGGGCGGTCGCCCGCGACCTGAGACGCCGCTACGGCCAGGAATACCGCATTGTCCGCGCCGAGGCCGCCAGCGACGGCATCGAGGCGGTCAAGGAGATGCGGCTGCGCGGCGACGAGGTGGCGGCGATCCTGGCCGACTACCGGATGCCGCAGATGAACGGTGTGCAGTTCCTCGAGGCCGCCATGGACATGTATCCGTACGCGCGCCGGGTGCTGCTGACCGCCTATGCCGACACCGACGCGGCGATCCAGGCGATCAACGTGGTGGATCTCGACCATTACCTGCTCAAGCCGTGGGATCCGCCGGAGGAGAAGTTCTACCCGGTGATCGACGGCCAGCTCGACGCGTGGCTCCGTACCGAGCGGATCGAGCGGTCGGAGCTGCGGGTGGTGGGCGACCGGTGGTCGGCGCAGTCGTACGCGGTGCGCGACTTCCTGGCCCGCAACCACGTGCCGTACCAGTGGATGCTGGCGGAGGACCCGGAGGGCGCGCAGCTCGTCAAGGCGGCCGGCGAGGGGTGTCACCTGCCGCTCGTGGTGACCGTCGACGGCACCACGCTGGAGTCGCCCGACCAGGCCACGCTGGCCACGACGGTGGGCCTGTCCACCACGCCCGCCACCGACTTCTACGACCTGATCGTGGTCGGCGGCGGCCCCGCCGGGCTCGGCGCGGCCGTCTACGGCGCCTCGGAGGGGCTGAACACCGTCCTGGTCGAGGCGCACGCCTCGGGCGGGCAGGCCGGGCAGAGCTCCAGGATCGAGAACTACCTGGGCTTCCCCGACGGCGTCTCCGGGCAGCAGCTGGCGGACCGGGCGCGCAGGCAGGCGCTGAGGTTCGGGGCCGAGCTGCTGAGCGCGCGCAAGGTGACCCACCTGGAGCCGCGCGGGCAGGCGCGGGTGGTCGGGTTCAAGGACGGCGGGGAGATCGCGGCGCACGCGGTGATCCTGGCCACCGGCGTCACCTACCGCAGGCTGGACGCGCCGGGGCTGGACGAGTTCGTCGGCCGGGGCGTCTTCTACGGCGCGGCCCTGACCGAGGCGCCGGCGTGCCGGGACACCGAGGTCTACGTCGTGGGCGCGGCCAACTCGGCGGGGCAGGCCGCGGTCTACCTGTCGGGATTTGCGAGCAAGGTCCATTTGTTGGTGAGGAGTGATGGTTTGGAGAGGTCCATGTCGCATTACCTCATCGAGCAGATTGCCGCGATCCCCAATATCGAGGTGCACACCCAGACGGTCGTCGTCGGCGGCGGGGGCTCCGGGCACCTGGAGCGCCTGACGCTGTCGACGAAGGGCGAGGAGCGCACGGTCGACGCGCAGTGGATGTTCGTCTTCATCGGGGCGGAGCCGTACACGTCCTGGCTGGGCGAGACGGTCGAGCGGGACGCGAAGGGGTTCGTGCTGACCGGGCCGGATCTGGTGCAGGGCGGTAAGCGGCCACGTAACTGGCCGCTGCGGCGCGAGCCGTACTACCTGGAGACGAACGTGCCCGGGGTGCTGGCCGCGGGTGACGTGCGCGCCGACTCGATCAAGAGGGTGGCCTCCGCCGTCGGTGAGGGCGCGATGGCCGTCGCGCTCGTGCATCGCTATTTGGAGAAGCAATGACGAACATCGACATCGACGAACTGCGCAAGCTCTTCCTGTTCGAGCGGCTGACGGATCAGCAGCTCGCCAAGCTCGCGAGCAGCGGCAGGGTGCAGAGCTACGCGCAGGACGAGGACGTGCTGCGGCAGGGCGAGCCGGCCGAGTGCTTCGCCGTGCTCATCGAGGGCGAGATCCAGATGATCAACGAGACGGTGAGCGCCGGCACCGTCGCGATGCCCCGCGCCTCGCAGCCCGGCGTCTACGGCGGTGCCACCGCGGCCTACCTGGGCGAACGAGCCCCCGACACCTACCAGCACACGCTGCGCGCGACCGCCCCCTCGCGGATGTTCATGCTGCCGGCCAGGAAGTTCGCCTACATCGTGGCCGAGTGGTTCCCGATGGCGATGCACCTGCTCGACGGGCTGATGTCCGGCGGCAGGATGCAGCGGGAGATCATCGACAGGCGGCAGCGGCTGACCGCGCTCGGCACGATCACCGCCGGGCTCACGCACGAGCTGAACAACCCGGCGGCGGCGGCCGTACGCGCGGTGAGCGAGCTGCGCACGCTGATCAAGACCTCGCGCCTGCAGCTCGCCGCGCTCGCCGAGGCCGGCATCCCGCCGGAGAAGCTGCGCACCCTGATCGAGGCGCAGGAGGCCTGCATGGCCAACCTGGGCAACCTGCCGCAGCGCTCGCCGATGGAGATGTCCGACGCCGAGGACGAGCTCGGTGACGCGCTGGAGGAGGTGGGCGTCACCGACGCGTGGGAGCTGGCGCCCGCGCTGGTCAACGCCGGGTTCTCCGGCAAGGACCTGGAGAAGATCCGCACCAAGGTGGGTGAGGAGCACACCCCCGCCGCACTGCACTGGCTGGCCGAGGCGATCGAGATCTCGCAGATGCTGAGCGAGGTGACCGAGGCGACCGAGCGCATCACCTCGCTGATCCGCTCGGCCAAGCAGTACTCCCAGATGGACCGGGCGCCGTTCCAGCAGATCGACGTGCACGACCTGCTCGACAGCACGGTCGCGATCTTCCGCGGGAAGATCCCCCCGAGCATCAGCATCGTCACCGACTACGACCGCACGCTGCCGCTCATCCCCTGCTACGCGGGCGAGCTCAACCAGGTGTGGACGAACCTGATCCACAACGCGCTGGACGCGATGGGCGACGAGGGCACGCTGACCATCCGCACCGCGCACGACGAGGACGAGGCCATCGTCGAGATCGGCGACACCGGCCCCGGCGTACCCGACTCGATCAAGGACCGGATCTTCGAGCCGTTCTTCACCACGAAGAGCGTGGGCGAGGGCACCGGCCTGGGCCTGGACATCTCCTACCGGATCGTGGCCGGGCGGCACGGGGGCGAGATCAAGGTGCGTTCCGTGCCCGGCGAGACGTGGTTCGAGGTGCGGCTGCCGCTGCGCGAGCCCGCGTCGGTCTCCGACTGACCTCGTCTCGAAAACTCGCCGGAGGCGCCGTCGTGACTCACGACGGCGCCTCCTGCTTTTCCCTAACTACGACTTGTCAGGATGTGCGCCGACCCCATGTAATGGATGACCGTAATACGGAAAGGAGGCGGCCCGGTGAGCTCCGTGACGGGATCGCGTTCGCTGAACACGCTGCTGCGCGTGCTGGGCGGCATCGAACGCGTGGGCAACAGACTGCCTCATCCGTTCTGGTTGTTCGTCATCCTGAGCGCGGTGCTCGGCCTGGTGAGCTGGGGTCTGGCGGCGGCCGGGACGTCGGCGGTCAACCCGGCGACGAACAAGACGGTCGCGGCCAAGAACCTGCTGTCGTTCGACGGCGTGCAGATGATGGTCAGCGACGCGATCAAGAACTACACGTCGTTCCCGCCCCTCGGCACGATCCTGGTCGTGATGCTCGGCGTCGCGGTCGCCGAGCGCTCGGGCCTGCTGGCCGCCGTGCTGCGCTCCGGGGTGGCGAAGGTGTCGCCGAAGTGGGTGACGTTCGCGCTGGCGTTCACCGGGATGGTGTCGCACGTGGCCACCGACGCCGCGTACGTCGTGCTCATCCCGCTCGGCGCGCTGGCCTTCCGCGCGGTGGGGCGCAGCCCGATCCTCGGCATCGTGGTGGCGTTCGTGTCCATCTCGGCGGGCTACGACGCAAGCCCGCTGGTCACGCCGGTGGACGCCATCCTGTCCGGGCTGACCACGGCCGCCGCGCACACGATCGACCCCGCGTACGTGGTCACCCCGCTGGCCAACTACTACTTCTCGCTGGCCTCCTCCCTGGTGCTGGCGGGCGCGATCACGCTGGTGACCGAGCGCGTGCTGGCGCGCCGGGTCGAGGCGCTGCCCGTCGATCCCGACGCCGACGAGGAGGGCCTGGGCTCGCTGACGCTCAGCGCCGCGGAACGCCGCGGGCTGCGGGCCGCGCTGATCGCACTCGTGGTGTTCCTGGTCGCGATGGTCGCGGCCGTCCTGCCCACCGGGTCGCCGCTGCGCGGCGAGGGCGGCAGCATCGTGCAGTCGCCGCTGCTCACCTCCATCGCGGTCTTCCTCGGGCTGGCGTTCCTGGCCGTCGGCTGGGCGTACGGCAAAGCCGCGGGAACGGTCACCAGCAGCAAGGACATCCCGGGCTTCATGGCCCACGGGCTGCGCGAGATGGCGCCGATCCTGGTGCTGTTCTTCGCGATCTCGCAGTTCCTGGCCTACTTCAAGTGGACCGGCATCGGCGAGATCCTCGCGATCAACGGCGCGGACCTGCTGAAGTCGGCCGGGGTGAGCGGGCCCGTGGTGTTCCTCGGCATCCTGCTCGTGGTGACGGTGATCAACCTGGTGGTGACCAGCGGGTCGGCGCAGTGGGCACTGGTCGCCCCCGTGTTCGTGCCGATGCTGATGCTGCTCGACATCCCGCCCGAATACACCCAGGCGCTCTACCGCATCGCCGACTCCTGCACGAACGCGATCACGCCGATGAGCCCGTACTTCGTGATGGCGCTCGGGTTCCTGCAGCGCTACCGGCGCTCGGCCGGGATCGGCACGCTGGCCTCCATGACCATCCCGCTGGCCCTCACCCTGCTCGTCGTCTGGACGCTGCTGTTCTTCGTGTTCTGGTGGCTCGGCATCCCGCTCGGCCCCGGTGCGCCCGTACCCTAGAAAGGATCTTCGTTTTGATCACCGACTGGGCCCGGCAGGCCCTCCCGGCCATGCTCGGCGACCTCAAGGCCGTGGTGGAGCTGGAGACCCACAGTTACGACAAGGCCATGCTGGTCAAGGGCCTGCGGGAGATCCGTTCCAGGGCCGTCGGACGGCTCGGGACGCCGGACGAGGAGGTCCTGCACGACGGCGGCCAGTACGGCGACATCCTGGAGCTGACCTATCGCGGCACCGCGCCGGGGACCGTGCTCATGCTCAGCCACTACGACACCGTGTGGCCGGCCGGGACGCTGACCTCGTGGCCGTTCACGGTGGTGGAGGGCAAGGCGACGGGGCCCGGCGTGTTCGACATGAAGACGGGCCTCGTGCAGTCGATCTGGGCCCTGCGCGGGCTGCGTGAGCTGGGGCTGCCGCATCCGAGCGTGCGGTTCCTGTTCAACGGCGACGAGGAGATCGGCAGCCCGGCCTCGCGCGAGCACATCGAGGCGGCCAGCCAGGACGCGCTGGCCACGCTGGTCTTCGAGGCCTCGCTCGACGGCGCGCTCAAGACCGCGCGCAAGGGCGTGGGGCTGTTCAACGTGAGCGTGACCGGGGTGGAGGCGCACGCGGGGCTGGATCCGTACGCGGGGGCAAGCGCCATCCACGCGCTGGCCGAGATCGTCACCACGCTGGCCGCCGCCGGCTCACGCGAACGCGGCACCACCGTGAACGTCGGCCTGATCGGCGGCGGCACCGGCCGCAACGTCGCGGCCGGACGGGCGACGTGCGGCGTCGACGTCCGTGTGACGGACGTGGCGGAGATGGGGCGGATCGACGACGTGTTCGCCGACCTGCGGGTGTCCGACCCGCGGGTGTCGATCTCCGTCGCCGGGGAGTGGAACCGTCCTCCGATGACCCCGAACACCGCCTCGCAGACGCTGTTCAAGCTGGCGACGGAGGTGGCCGGCGAGTTCGGCTGGCTGGTGGACGAGGCCGCGGTCGGGGGCGCGAGCGACGGGAACCTCGTCTCGGCGCTCGGGCGGCCGGTGCTGGACGGGATGGGCGCGGTGGGCGACGGGGCGCATGCGCGGCACGAGCATGTGCTGGTCGAGCACATCCCGGAGCGGACGGCGCTGACGATCGGCCTCGTCACGGCACTGACGTAGCAGGCCGTCCGACGAGAGCGCTCTCAGGCGACGCGGCTGAAGACGTGGTCCCGAGCCAGAGTGAGGGCCGTCAGCACGGCGCCCTGGAGCACCGCGTTGCCTGCCACGGTGCTGGCACGGACCTCGGCGGGCGCCGGGGCCAGCTCCCGTAGCCGCGCGGCCACCTCGCCGGCCAGCCCGTCACCCCCTTCCTGCCCGATCTCGCCGCCGAGCACGACGAGCCCCGGGTCCAGGAGCGTGACGAAGGCGAACGCGCCCTTGGCCACGCGGCCGGCGAGCTCCGCGCGGTCGAGCCCGTCCGCCACGGCCTTCGTGACCAGGTTGCAGAAGGCGATGCCGTCCACCTCCAGGAACCCGATCTCGCCCGCGCCACCGGACATCCCCCGGCGCAGCCGCCCTCCGAGCACGATCGCCGCGCCCACACCGTCGCCCAGCCAGATCAGCACGAAGTCCTCGGCCCCCTGAGCGGCGCCGGTGCTCAGCTCGGCGATGGCGGCCAGGTTGACCTCGTTCTCGAGGATCACCGGCACGCCGAGGCGCTCACGCCACGAGGCCACCAGGCCGGGCCGCCAGCCGGGCACGTCGTTGGACGACACCAGCTCCCCGTCGCGCGGCGCGACCAGCCCGGGCGCGCCGACCACGACCGTGTCGAGCGGGCGGCCTCCTGCGGCCTCGGCGAGGGCGGCGGCCACGAGGTCCACCAGATCACCGCCGACCGCCTTCGTGGCCGAGCCGACGATCCGCCCCGTGAGGTCCGCGACCGTGACGGCGACGCTCTCGCGCCGCAGGTCCACGCCTGCCACGTGAGCCCGGTCCGCCACCAGGCCGTACAGGCGCGCGTTCGGCCCCCGCCGATCCTCTCCCGACTCCCCCGCGGCGGCGATGAGCCCGCCTTCCGTGAGGCGCTCGATCAGGTCGGACACGGTCGGCCTGGACAGGCCCGTCAGGGTGCGGAGCTGGGGCGCGCTCAGCGGCCCTCGCTCCAGCAGCAGGTCGAGTGCCAGTCGGTCGTTGATCGCGCGGGCCATGGCCGGGGTCGCCGTCTTCACGCTTCCCATAATAATCAGGGAACCTGCCTGATACATCTTTTCATCAGGAACCCTGCCTGATAGTTTTCAGCCCATGAGCCACCATCGAGCCATCGCAGCGGTCTTCGCCGTGCACGGGGCCGTCGCGGGCACCTTGTCCACCCGTATCCCGTGGATCCAGGACCAGTTGGACCTCGACCCCCGTCTCCTCGGCCTCGCGCTCCTGTGCCCGCCGATCGGCGCGTTCATCGGCATGCCCATGGCCGGCCGCCTGGCCTACCGATTCGGCGGCCGCGCCGCCAGCCGCGCCCTGATCGCGCTGTGGTGCGCGGCCCTGGCCCTGCCCGCGCTCTCGCCGTCGCCCGTCTGGCTGTTCGCCGCGTTCCTGCTGTTCGGGGCGGCCGCGGGTCTGTCCGACGTCACGATGAACGCCCACGCCGTCGTGCTCGAACGCCGGCTCGGCCGCTCGATCATGTCCAGCCTGCACGGCATGTGGGCGGTGGGCAGCCTGGCAGCCGGCGGACTCGGAACCCTGGCCGCGCAGGCGGGGATCGACGCCCGACTCCACCACGGCGTGATGTCGGCGGCCTTGCTCCTGCTGAGCGCATTCGCCGGCCGCGGCCTCCTGGCGGACGACTCGCCGGCCGCCGGCGCGCCCGCACCCCGGCGCTTCGCCCTGCCCTCGCGGGCGATCCTGCCCATCGGGCTGGTCGGCTTCTGCGCGACGTTCGCCGAGGGCGCCAGCGCGAACTGGTCCGCCGTCTACCTCACGGAGGTCGCCGAGGCCGGTCCCGGGGTCGCGGCGGCCGGCTACACCATCTTCATGTTCTGCATGGCCGGCACGCGCCTGCTCGGGGACCACGTCATCCGGCAGCTCGGCCCCGTACGCGCCGTCAGGGCAGGCGGGGCCGTAGCGGTCCTCGGCGGCGTCATCGTCGTCCTGGCCCGCACGCCGGCGCTCGGCATAGCCGGGTTCGCCCTGGTGGGGCTGGGGGTGGCGGTGATCGTGCCGCTGGTGTTCACGGCGGCGGGCAACTCGGGCACGTCTCCTGGGGAGGCGATCACCGGGGTGGCCACGATCACGTACCTGTCGGGGATGGTGGCTCCGGCTGTCACGGGGTGGGTGGCCGGGGGGCTGTCGTATCCGGCGGCGTTCGCGATGATCACCGGCGTGATGGTCATACTCACGCTGCTCGCCCAGGCCCTGCGGCCGTCCGCGGGCGCGTCCCCGCAGGCGCCTCTTGCGCCCGAGGAGCCGAGGACGTCGGTGAAGGCGCAGAACTGATCCGAAACTGATCGGCAAGAAGCGAGAGGCCTTGTGCCCGCAACCACCTGGCGCCGGCGAAGGACTGGCCTACGTCATACGCGGACGCGACCCCTTCGCCCGCCCCCTGGCCACCCGGTCATCCACCGCCGCAGCATGGGGCACCGAGGCCACACCGCCGCAATCCACGGCGCATCGGCCCGCCTGGAGATCAACTCCTGCACCAACGCCGACATGCTCCCCCGGCTGGGACGATCCCAGCGCCACGCCCAATATCGCAAGAAATTACCGGTGGACATGAGAACAGCGTGCTTACCCAGGCATGACAAACCAACCACGCTATCGATAAATGTGGCGTGGACGTTAAGACGGTGGAACGCTGGGTCCAGGACGAAACGCGCATTCCGCACATGCGACACCAATGGGCCGCCGCAGAGGCACTAGGAGCTGAGACAGCAGTGCTATGGCTGGCGAAGGTCCTCAAGCGGAAGGCACAGCAGGCCTGCCAGGTCCGGTTCCTGGTCGGCAACCCGGAGAGCGACGTCACCCGCCGCCGTGAGGAGGTGGAGAACGTCCCGCTGACCGTCTCCACACGCATCCGGATCACGCTGTCGGAGATCGAGCAGCTACGCGACGTTCCCGGAGTCGAGGTCCGGTTCGGTGACGAGCACATCGCCATGAGCGTGCTCCGGTTCGATGCGGAGATGCTCGTCACGCCACACCTGGCCAAGCTCGTCGGGCACGACTTTCCGATGCTGCACCTACGGCGGTATCAGGAAGACGGGCTGTTCGACCGCTTCGCCTACCATGCCTCTGAGCTGTGGAGTAACAGCCGTGACGGGTGGCAGCAGTCGCAGCCTTCAGGCCAGATTCCGAGCGACTAAGCGGGTGACGATCGGCCCGTCGCCGATCAACCGTGTCGGGTCGGCCGATAGGTCAGCACCTGCGTGTGGCCGTCGAAGGTCCGGGCGTCGAGCAGTTCGAGGTCGAAGTCGTCGGCACCGTCGAAGATCCGGTCCACGCCGGTCGTCCCGGAGATCACGGGGAAGACCGTCACCT
>NZ_BAABDQ010000039.1:0-136435 GCF_039539705.1 Nonomuraea rosea
GGCCTTCAACACATCATCGATCCGCACGTACAGTGCGGTTGCGAGGGTGTCTAACTCTTTCGTCACACATCGAGCTTGGGCACCCTCGCCCTATCTCCGCAGCTACGCCTTGGCATCAATCATCTAGAGGAGCGGCGCCCCAACATCTGCCGCTGAATCGTCGCTGGCGCGCAGGAAGCCCCCCGAACACCACCAATCAGACCGCGCCCGCTCTCGTGCGACTATGACGCCTGATGTGTGACAGAGAACTTGCATTATCTGTCACACATGCGGCCATCGGGCCGCGTCCGCCCAGCTCGGCGTTCGCCGCCGAGACGGCGACTCGGCTACATTATGTGTCACATAGCCTGCCCGGAGGACGTCCGTGTCCGTCGTGTCCTTCCCTGGCCGGCTGGCACGGCGCCACCTATGCGGTCATCCTCGACTTCGCCGATGGCCATCGCAGCGCGGGCGGGCTCCGACCCACCGCCTTGCCCGGTGTGCGGCTGCCGGAGCTGACGGCGGCCCTGCGCGAGAGTGATGCCGATCCCCAGCGCTGGGATGAGGAGATACTGACTCTGCGGGCGCTGACCGCCCCGGGCGACGAACGGATCGGCGCCGCGCTGGAGCGCCGCAACCGATGGCCGGATGAGCCCATCATGGAATCCGCCGACGATCACCGGCGTCGCCTGGCGGCGCTGGCACAACCGCACCGGGCAGCACACGCCGAGGCGCTGCGCCTGCTGAACGGCTTCACACTGGAGCACGAGCGCGACCCCCGCCGTACGCTCATCCACCTCGGCGACCACCTCGCGCAGATGTGCATCCACAGCGGATACTTCGGTTATCGGCAGTGGTTCCTGTTCGACGACGTCTGGGCGGCGGCTCACCCCGATGTGGCCGCTTCGCTGATCCATTACGCCGGTCACTGGGATCCGGGCTGCGCCCGGCGCCATCCGCTCCACGCCCCCTGCGGGGACGACGCCTACCTGGAGATCGAACTCAACGACGGATACATCGTCCGGGACTATGAGCCCAACGACGAGCCCGGCATGACAGCGATCACCGCCGCCCTGGAGGCGGCGGGTGAGCACGCCGAGCGGGATGACCTCCGGCAGGTGCTCGCAGGACGGTGCACGGACACGCGGGTGCTGCTGGTGCTCGACAGGCAGGGGAGGGGGGAGCGGGGGATGGGGCTCATGGGCGTCATCGCCGTCCGGCTCCACCGGCCTGAACCCGGCACCTGTGAGGTGAGCGCCTTCGTGATCCGGCCGGATCTGCGCAGGCGGCAGCTCGCCCTGCAGACGGCATTACGGCTCTGGCACGAGCTGCGCGCGATCGGCGTCTCCAGGCTGGCCTTCACGATGCCGCGCACCTCTGGCGGCATGGCTCTGCTACATCGGCTGACCGGACTCACCGGGGACGTGCGGCCAGGCAGCCGAGTGGAGGTCCCCCTCGAACAGGTGCGATGTTCGACGAACCGTGCATGGATGACCGAAGGGACTCCACGCCCGTGAGGCGCGACCCCGCCCTTGGACCTGGCCCTCGAGAGAGCGCGGTAACGGAAGTGCCGAGCGGGTCATGGACATGAAGGCCCGATCACGAGAGATAGCCCCTCGTGATCAATACAGCGATGCGGCTTCCCACTACACTCGGCGCGCATGCGATTAAAAATGATCTTCATGGTGCTCCTGATTTACGCCGTGACGGCGGCGCCCTTGTTCCTGCCCGGTGAGCTGCGGGTGGTCGTCCAGCCGGCCACAAACGACGCGGCCGAGGTGTACTACGAGCCCGTCTCGCCCGTGATGCTCAGGTCGTACGAGGGCATCGAGCCCTTCAACCGGGCGCAACTACTCGCGGAGCAGCGGGCCGAGGCGTACCCGGACGACCTCGCTCCTCCCTACATCGCCCACGGCGGGCCGTACCGGCTCGTCGCCCCCTACGTCACGGCGCGAGGACGCGCGCTGGCCGCGCCGGTGCTCTCGGGGGCGTACTGGTCCGAGGGGAAACAGGTCAGGTACGACATCGTGCCGGAGGTGCGACGGGTGGCGAACACTCACGCGACGCTGAGCCGCGTGCTCCATAGTGACGAGCTGCTTGACGAGCCCGCCGCCCTCGGGGCGGGGATCGACGAGGAGACCAACCGGGTCGTCATCGAGACGAACACCTTCAACCAGGATTTGCGCCACAAGCTGGCGAAGCGATACGGCGGAATCGTCGTGGTGAAATGGGATCCGCTCGGGCAGCGAATGACGCTTCTGTGAGAATGGCCGGCTCTCGAAGAACTCGACGTGATCCAGCGATGCCACCGGCTGTCGCGAAGACGCCGAGTAGGCATGTCGTTAACGAGGGTGGCATGAAGTACACGCGAAGGTAGTTAGCCCTGCTCAGCGTCCAGTTGGCAGACAGGACCGAGAGGTCCTCAGCGGGAGCGTCGGCGTGCTGCCGGGTTGTGTTCGGCGGTGATGCGGGCCGAGGTCTCCTCGCCGAGGCGGACGTAGTGGCCGAGGCTGGAAAGGTGCTGGTGGCGGGACTTGGCCTGGAGCTCGGGGGCGGTGCGGCCGGCGGCGGCCAGATCGGTCAGCGCGCTGTGGCGGAGTCGATGCAGGGTCCAGCCGTCACCGTGCGGGTCGAGTTCGGCGGAGGCGGTCTTGAACAGGTGCTCCGCGCGGGTAGGACAGGCGGCCGCGCCCGGTGATGGGGCAGATGTCGGCGGCCGCGGGCGCACGCCGTCCGGAGGCGGGAGGGCGCCGGTCGGCGAGGAAGACGGGCCCGGCCTGGCGGCCCTGCAGCAGGCGGGGGTAGTAGGCGAGCCGTGCCGGTGGCCCAGTGCACGTATTCGACGGTCTCGATCTGCTGGTGTCTGGCCGTCACTCCCAGGTCGGCGGCTTGGCCGAGATCGGCCCCGCACCCGCATGGGCCTTACGGGTAGTGCTCGAAGATGTCTCCGTCGGCGACCTCCTGCGACCAGGCCAACGCCTTGCCTTCGGCTCCAGGCTGCTTACCCGGACGACGCCGGCCACTGCCGGCCTTGCGATCCTTCGGCTGCTTACGGCCTGGAAGATCGTCAGCCGAGGGAGGCATCCCGGAGTTACCGCTGTTACGCGAGACCAGCCGCTCCAGCTTGTCCACACGTCCCGCAGCTGAGCGACCTCTGTCTTCAACGCGGCGTTCTCGACCAGGAGGGCACGCGTCAGAGCGATCAGCTCCTCGCGGGACAACTCCTCCAGACCGGACACCCGGAGATCACATCACCACACGGCCAACTGATCAAGATGACCGACAGTCACACACTGGACCGTCCCGTCACGCCTTGCACACACGTGAATGCTTACCATTGAGGATCTCGCGTACATCCTCTCCGTTACCGCGAAGGCGTCGCCTTCTGCGCGCTGTCCGGTCCGCCGGAAGATCAGGAGCGGCTTCGGCTGACCCTGCGCAAGGCGGTGCTCGCCGTGCTGATCTCCACCGTGGATCCCGGGGACGACCTCAGCCTCGAGGAGGTGCTGTGGCAACTCATGGCCGTTCCGCAGGACATGCGGGGCACCCGGTCGCCGTGAGCCTGCGCGCAGACTCCACGACGTCGAAGACCTCAACCTGGAGGACCACGAAGCGCCGAATCCACGCTCAGGTGACGGCGGGCTGGGCGAGGATGCACTGCACGGGCATGCTGGCTCGGCGCGACCGGTTCGACGCGAGCGGTGCCCTGCGTGATACCCATGGTGGGCCCCGTCGTACAAGCCAGCGGGCCCACCCCGAACGGAACGGTTGCCTGCACCGGCCCGCCTGTACGTTATTGCGTAGTCGGCTCAGTGGCGCCAACCGAAAAGGCCGGTCTGCGGGGTCGTACGTCGGCCCCTCCTCATCCCCCCTTTGAGGGGTCACCACTTCGGCGCACTCGGCATATCGCCGCGAAACACCTCATCTCCCCTGCGAGGGGCCCTCACACCCGTATGGCCGTGATCGCAGGAGGACATTCCATGCACCGCACCATCCACTGGTACCGCGCCAACATGGACGCGGTCTTCCCCGCCCACATGCGTGAGCATGTCCTCGCCGCGATGGCCTCCGGAACCCCGCTGGACACCGCCATGGACGAGCATGGCCTGCTGGACGAGGTCGCCTACGGGCGGGCCCGCCGCGACCCGGAGTTCCGCGATCGCCTGTACCAGGCGCTCGTGAAGGGTCGCGACCCGAGTCTGAAGCACGGCCGAGGGTGGACCTACAGCCACCACAAATGCCGCTGCCCCGAATGCCAGACCACCCAGCCCGGATGCACCGCAGCGCGGCGCTGGCTGGAAACGCAGCACGTGGGACACACGTCGCTGACACCGACAGCCTAGTCATCCATGCGCCCTGGGGCCCGGACACGTGGCGCCTTTGATCCGTGGAGGCCGCATGCCAATCTGGAGAAGCTCTCGACAGCGCCGCGGACGTGACAAAGCATGGCAGCGTGGATGAGGAGGCCGCGGAACTGCCCGTGGCCGACCTGGCGACCCGGACGGCCGCGCTGTCTGTCGACCTGCGGCGGGTAGGCGACCAGTACTTGGCGTCCGGACCGGACTCCGAGTGGATTGACGCAATGCTCGACCACCTGGCTTCGCTTGTCAGGTGAGCATGGCGCCTCACGCGCCAGCGGTGGGCAGCGTGTTGGCGGCCGTGTCCCGGTAGGTGATTAGGGCCAACCGACAGCGACGCGTGGGACGTTAGCCGCGCAACCTCTCTACGTCGATCACCCGTGCGGCCTCCGCCTGCGTCGCCGCACGGACCTCGACGAAGTCGTTCTCCTTGCGCAAGATGGTGACAATCCCCGTGAACAGCGTGTTCTGACGGATGCGGTCGCGGGCGATCACTTCCCTGTCGACCGACAACACGTCGGCGTGGCCATTCTCCTCGGATGCCCATACCCAGGCGCGCCCGCTGAAGCCCGGCTCGGCCCCGAAGAATGGTGTGCGCACACTGGATGCCTCCAGCACCAGCGTGGGCGTGCCATCCGGGTTCAGCTCTCGGCCTATGCGCCGGTCCACGCGCAACTGCGTCGCGTAATCCTCCAGCATCGATCGCGACCAGGACCACACGTTCTGCGGCAGGTTGCCGAGCACGTCGTACAGCAGGTCTCCCAGCACCTCGTGGACCAGTGGCGGGTCATCGTCCGTATCGACAGACGAGACCGTTATGCGTCCCCCGTCGGTCTCCGAAGCGCTGTCGGCTTGCGCAGGGTGGCCTACCGTCGCACGGCCGGGTTCCGGTGGGTTGAATCGCATCACCGCGGTGGCGGTGTCGGGCTGCGGGTGCGGGCGCAGCGCTGCCCAGGCCTGCGGCCGTGATGGTGCCGTGCCGGGTTCGAGCGCGAGGATCTCGCGCATCCTGGCCATATACCCGCTGTCGTCTTCCCCGCGCAGAGCGGGTCCGGCCACGTCGGCTACCGGCCAGAACCGCAGTAGCCAGCGTTCCTCAACGGCTACGATGTCGCCGGGATCCCAGGAGGCCGGCTCGCTGCGTACGGAGCCGATGTAGGCGCTCAGCCAATAGGCGAAACAAGGCGGTCCCAGAAGGAGCTTCTGTCCCGTGGGGCTGTATCCCATGCCGCTGACGGCCACGATGCCGCCCGGGCTCCAATACAGAACCCGCCCCGCCTCGGCCCATGGCTGGCCGGGTTCATCCTCGGGCTCGGCGTTCCATGCCTCCAATTGGACAGTGGCCAGCCGCGCTCTGGCCGGGCTGACCAACTCAAGAGCACCCAGTGAAATGCCCTCGGGCTCGGCCAGCAGCGCACCATGTTCGGTCTCTTGCACGACATCCCGGCCATAGCCGGGTATGTCGTGCAGGCCAAACCGCCCGTACGAGATCGGCGCCTCGTCGTAGACGCTGCGGATCAACTCAGCCACTACGGTTTCCTCCATCCGGTCGCAGGTGGAAACCCTAGCGATCACGAACGACAGTCCCGCTCGCGCCATCAGGGAAGCCCGGACGGAGCCCCATATCGAGCAGATGCGGCGCTGCTCTCGCTGGGGGCACGCGCTCCTACATCGAGACCGCGCTCAGTCGGCGACTATGCCGAGCCCTGCCGCGCCAACTTCAAGAAGACCCAGCTCCGTCACACGGATGAAACGCGCAACCATGCTTCTCGGCATAATCGCGGTGTCAGCATAGATCAATCTATGCGGATATCCGCATAGATTGATGAGCTCGGCTACATGGAGCTCGACCGCCATGGAGCCGAACTGCTGTTCCAAGTTCTCACGGAAAGGGAGGAGACCAATAGTGTCGCGATCGCCTCCAATGAGTCGTTTTCGAAAGCGCACATGTTCGAGCCAACAAGTGTGTGGTTCGGCTGAAACTTCACACGTTGGAGCAGCTATTCAGGCTGGGGTGGGCGTGCGGTGTGGTTGCGCCATGCGGTCCGGAGGGCTTCGAGTTCGAGCCGAGGGAATGGCGCTCCCCATTTTCCGTGGTAACCGCTTTCGTCATAGCGTCGCGCGACATCGTCGAAGCAGCGGATGACGGCTCGAGCCAGGGTGTCGATCGTTTGCCAGCTGGACCAGACCTCGGTGCCGGCGTTGTCGTGACGGCGGCCGTCGGGCAACTCGAGCAGTCGCACCCAGACGTCGTTGCCCCCTCGATAGAAGTTCCAGCGAAACGCAGTCGGCTCGGCTTCGAACTGGGCCCGTGTCTGCTCTTCACCGAGCACCAGCCGGGCTGTCGCGGTCAGGAGTTCCTCAGGAGCCGCGGTGATATAGGAGGCGGTGACCTCCGCCTCGGCTTGGTCGTCAGCAACGATGCAGTCGGCCCATCCAGACCCCGCCAGCATCCAGCGCAATGACATCCGTGTCATGGTCATCCCTGTTCTGGTTGCGCCGTCAGATGGCCTTCGTCGATGTGGTCCGCGAGATAGATCATGACGCTTTCGGGATGCATCCCGAAGGCAGCGGCGACGAGTTTGGCGTCCATGGGGTTGACCAGGTCGATCAGGCGAGTGGAGCGGAGCATCCGTGGTGAGAGGCCGGACGGGTCCAGGACGTGGCTGCCCTCAAGGTCCTGGTCTCCGTCGATATGGAGGGCATCGCCGGCATCGTGCATCCCGCCGAGACCACCCCCGCAGGCGGCGACCACGAACGCGGCCGGGTCTGATGACCGCGGCGGCCAACGCCGTGGTGGCGGGCGTGCTCGACGCCGAGCCGGCGGCCGAGGGGACGGGTGCGGCGCTGCGGCTGCGCGTCAGGCGCAGGGTGATTGCCAGGATGGTCCACCGGCCGGGCTGGGTCTTGAGGATGGAGGTGCGGTAGCCGAAGCCGCACGCGGCGGCCGGCAGGCGGACGATGTGGCCTGATCGCCAGTCGTGAGCGGTGACGGCGGTCAGGGTGTCGGCGATCTGCTGGCCGTAGGCGCCGGTGTTCTGTACCGGGCGGCGCCGGTGGTGCCGGGGATGCCCGCGAGGTACTCGATGCCGGACATCTGCTCGGCCGCCGCGTGGGCGACCAGGCCGTGCAGGGGATGTCCGGCCTGGGCGGTCACCTCGACCGCGCCGTCGCTGGCAGCAGCACCGCCCCGCCGAGCCGGACGTCGTGGCCAGGGCGGGCAGGTGCGGCGCGTCCGGCAGCATCGGCTCGCGTTCCCAGTCGCGGCCAGCCGCCGCGGCGTCGTCGAGCTGGCGTTCGGCGAGCATCCACAGCCGGCCGGGCCCGGCGTGTTTGCCGATCATCGCGGCGACGTCGTCGGCGTCCAGATCGCGGCGGCGGCGGGTGAGCGCCAGCAGTTGGGCGAGCGAGGCGACCAGGTCGCGGCGCGCACCGGTCTGAGCGGCCTCCCACAGTTCGATCAGGTCAGAGTCGGCGGCGGTGGCGGCGGCCGCGCCGTCCAGGTCAAGGTCCAGGCCGCCGTCGTCGGCGCCGCCGGCCTGCTCGTAGGCGGCGGCGATGGTCGCGGCCAGGTGGTAGGTACCGATCTCGTGGAAGCTGGTCACGAGCTCCATCGCGGCGGTGGCAGCGGCCAGCTGGTGGCCAGCCTTGCGCGCCTGCGGCGGTAGCGCGCCGAGCTCGGCGAAGTCCACCACGTGCAAGTTGTCGCCGTGTTCGGCGGCGAGCTCGCGCACCAGCGCGGCCAGGTCCAGGTCATCGTCGTGGTGGTCGTGGCCTTCTCCGAACCGAAGCGACGGGGCAATCGAGGTCGGGCAGAGCGGCCAGCCAGCCCGGCACGGTGGCGATCGGCAGGTCGACGGGCGGCGGAGGGAAGGGCGTGGCTACCGCGCTGCTGGTCGGGCTCGCGTTGCTACCGCGCGAGACGCTTGCCGTCGGCCACGCACGTGGCGTTCCTAGGGGCAGCTTCGCCGGTATGGCTCATTGTCGGGGATGTACTGCCGCCACTCCTCAAGAGTGAACGGCCGAGCCGCGATGTCGCAGACCGCCCGGTGAAGATCACGTGGCAGGGCGACGTTCCAGATCCGCGCCGTCCCGTCTCTGCCGGCGGTGGCGAGGCGGGCGCCGTCCGGGCTGAACGCCACCGAGTCCACCCAGCCGGTGTGACCGGTGAGGGCGCCGATCTGGCGGCGGGTGGCCGCGTCCCACAGCCGCACTGTCCCGTCCTCGCCCGCGGTGGCGAGGCGGGCGCCGTCCGGGTTGAACGCCACCGATTCCACCCAGCCGGTGAGGCCGGTGAGGACGCCGATCTGGCGGCGGTCGGCCGCGTCCCACAGCCGCACAGTCCCGTCGCCGCCGCCGCTGGCCAGGCGGGTGCCATCCGGGCTGAACGCCACCGAACGGACCGGGCCGGTGTGGCCGCTGAGGGGGTCGCCGATCTGGTGGCCGGTGGCCGCGTCCCACAGCCGCACCTTCTTGTCGTGGCCGGCGCTGGCCAGGCGTTTGCCGTCCGGGCTGAACGCCACCGAGTTCACCTCGTCGGTGTGGCCGGTGAGGACGCCGATCTGGTGGCGGGTGGTCGCGTCCCACAGCCGCACCTTCATGTCGTCGCCTGCGGTGGCCAGGCGGGTGCCGTCCCGGCTGAACGCCACTGAACGCACCAGGCCGGTGTGATCGGCGAGGGAATCGCCGATCTGGTGGCCGGTGGCCGTATCCCATATCCGGACGGTCTTGTCGCTTCCGGCGCTGGCCAGGCGGGTGCCGTCCGGGCTGAACGCCACCGAGTTCACCGGGCCTATGTGGCCGGTGAGGGCGTGGATCTGGTGGCCGGTGGTCGCATCCCAGAGCCGCATGGTCCCGTCGAGGCCGCCGGCGCTCACCAGGCGCTTACCGTCCGGGCTGAAGGCCGCCGAGTTCACCGAATCGGTGTCCCCGGTGAGGGAGGCGCCGATCTGGCGGCCGGTGGCCGCGTCCCACAGCCGCACCGTCATGTCGCCACCGGCGCTGGCCAGGCGGGTGCCGTCCGGGCTGAACACCACCGAGTTCACCGGGGTGGCGTCGCCGGTGAGGGGCAGGTCGGTGTGGCCGGTGAGGGGGTCGCCGATCTGGCGGCCGGTGGCCGCGTCCCACAGCCGGACCGCCCTGTCGTCGCCTGCGGTGGCCAGGCGGGTGCCGTCCGGGCTGAACACCACCGAGTTCAACGGATCGGTGCGGTCGCCGAGGGCGTGGATCTGGTGGCCGCTGGCCGCGTCCCAGATCCGTACGGTCTTGTCGCTTCCGGCGGTGGCGAGGCGGCTGCCGTCCGGGCTGAACGTCACCGAGGCCACCGGATCGGTGTGGCCGTGGAGGACGCGGATCTGGTGGCCGGTGGCGGCGTCCCAGATCCGTACGGTCTTGTCGTTGCCGGTGCTGGCCAGGCGGCTGCCGTCCGGGCTGAACGTCACCGAGGCCACCGCATTGGCGTGGCCGTGGAGGGCGTGGATCTGGTGGCCGGTGGCGGCGTCCCAGATCCGTACGGTCTTGTCGCCGCCGCCGCTGGCCAGGCGGCTGCCGTCCGGGCTGAACGCCACCGAACGTACCTCGAAGCTGCCGGTTTGGTCGTGGAGGGCACGGAGGGCGCGGAGCTGGCGGCCGGTGGCCGCGTCCCACAGCAGCACGGTCGCGTCTTCGCCGCCGCTGGCCAGGCGGCTGCCGTCCGGGCTGAACGCGACCGAACGCACCGGGCCGGTGTGGCCGCCGAGGACGCGGATCTGGCGGCGGTCGGCCGCATCCCATATCCGTACGGTCTTGTCGCCGCCGGCGCTGGCCAGGCGGATGCCGTCGGGGCTGAACGCCGCCGAGTTCACCTCGTCGGTGTGGCCGGTGAGGACGCCTCGTGCGGGGCGGCCGAGCAGCGCGGACATGCTCGCCCGTGCGCTCGCTCGGGCGTCGTCGGACGGGGGAGCGATCACCCATGCCGCCGCGGCCAGGCGAGCCGCCGTCACCGGGTCGTCGCCGGGCCATGACTGGCTGTCGGCGGCTATCTGGCTGGAGAGTGCCATGGTGCGTCGCCGTTCGGTGTCCTGGTTGAGGCGCACGGCGGCCACTGCGGTGATGACGGCGATGACCAGCAGTCCGGCCAGGACGGCGAACAGGGCCTGCCAGCGGCGCCGGGTGCGGGTGGCAGCGCGGGCGGCGGCGTGCAGGAAGGCGTCGGCGGGGTCGGGCAGGTCGAGGTAGCGGCCGGGGTCGGCGGCCCAGCGCTCCGCGGCGCGCTGGGCCGTCTCCAGCCGGACCCCGCGGTAGAGGAAGGACGCGTCACGGCTGGTCCGGTCCCATTCGGCGGCGTCCTGGCAGATCTCGCCGTGCAGGATGCGATCGGCTTGATCTTCGGCCAGCCAGGAGCGCAGCCGTGGCCACGCGCTCGGCAGGACGTCGTGGGCGAGTTCGACGGTGCCCGGCTCGCCCAGGGCGGGGGCGGGGGACGAAGAACCGGTCACCATCAGCCGGGCGCGAGTGAAGACCCTCACGACGTGCCGGGCCACCTCCGGCTCGGCCGGCTCGCAGCGGGCGGCCAACTCGTCCACGACCGCGCGCTGCCGCAGGACCCGCCCATCGGCGCCGGTGAGAGTCAACGCCAGGATGACCCGTTTCGCCGACTGCCGCTGCCGGTCGCTCAGGGCGCGGTAGGCGTCCTCGGCGGCATCCTCGACCGCGGAGGCGACGCCTCCCGATCGGTCGTAACCGTGCAAGGTCAGGCGTCCGTCGTGCCGATTGTCCCAGGTGCGCACCATCGCCATCGACAGCAGCGGCAACGCTCCCACCACCGAGCCGCCGCCCGCCGCCCGCGTATGGTCGATGAGGTCGCGCACCACCTGCTCGGCCAAGCCCTCCTCCACCGCCAGCCCGGCTGCCGCGGCGGGTCCGGTGATCGCCCGCTGCAACTCCTGCTCACTCATCGGGCCCAGGACGAACGTCCGCTCCTCCAGAGCCCGCGCGAGGGCCGGGTGGGCTGCGCACCGGTCGATGAAGTCGCCGCGCACCGCGACCACCACGACCCCAGCAGACTCCCCGCCGGGCCGGTCCGGGCTCAGCGGCTCTCCGTCCACTCCGCCGGTGTCTCCCGGACCGGCCGGGGTGGCGATCGCTTCGAGCGCGGCCACGAACGCGGCCACCTCCCCGGCGTGCCCGTTCGAGGAAGGGGCGAACACTTCCTCGAACTGGTCCACGACCATGATCAGCCGTCGTGGGGCATCGCCGGACCCGCCCTGCTGATCACGGCGGATCGCCTCGGCAGCCAGAACCTGCCGGGCCCGCTCCGCGGCCCGGCCGGGATCATCGCGCAACTCGCCCAGCACGACATCCGGATCGGCCGCGCACCGCACCGCCAGCTGCACGGCCAGCTCCCGCAGCGGCCGCTCTCCGGGGGTGAAGCGCACCTGCGGCCACGCCCCGCCGTTACCGGGGCCGCTGGACGCGGCGGCCAGGGCCGGCAGGAGCCCGGCGTGCAGCAGGGAGGACTTGCCCGCCCCGGACGCGCCGGTCACCACGATCAGCCCGCCCCCCTCACGCTCGGCCTGGGCGGTGACCATCGCCAGCAACCGGGCGCCGGCCCGGCCCCGCCCGTGGAACAACGCCGCCTGATCCGCGCCGAACGGCGCCAGCCCCTGGTACGGACAGCCACCCGCCCACACCGCGCCGCCGTCCGCCTCCGGCAACGACGTCAGCCGGTCGAGGCCCGTACCGAGCAGGGCCCACCACGCGGCGCGGTCGGGGAGCGCGTCGATCAGAGTGATCGGCACAAGGGTCAGGTCGGAGGCGCCCTGACGCGGCGCGTGTTCGGACACCACGCCGACCACCAGATCACCGGCCAGCACCACGGCTCCGGACATGCCCGACCAGACCGACCCGGCCAGCGCCGTCCCGGCCGGCGGCAGCGGCGGCTGACCGGGACGGTGCGTGGTCTGCAGGGTGAGCAGGCCCGGCCCCGGCCGCTGTGAGACCGGGATCCGCCCGCTGACCTGCGCGGGATGGCGGACGGCGGCCGAGCCGTCGCCGCGCTCCAGGAACCGGGGAAACCCCACCGCGCCGCAGCCCCGTACCTCCTCCAGGCGCCGGGTGCGGTCGGCGACGCGGGCGAACCCGGCCCGCGCCAGCCGCGCGATCTCCCGAGGGATTTCCTCGCGGGCGTCGGGGGAGAGCTCGAGAATCGCCAGATCCGCACGTTCGAGGTCCCCGGCCAGGAGCACCCGGGCCGGCCAGCTCCGCTTCGGGCCATCAGGCCACGGAATGGCACGCCGGACGGTGATGCTCCCGCTGACGACGGCGTGCAGGCAGGTGAGAACATGACGGCCGTCGACCAGGAACCCCGACGCCACCTCCCACTCCGTACGGGCCCCCGTACCGCGGCCGACCACGACCTCGGCGATGACCTCGACGAACCGGTCCTGGATCGCCACGCCGGCTAACCCGGCAGGTGGGACGAGCGGCGGGAGACCTTCACCGGATTGCCGTCACGGTCGACGGGCGGCTCCAGCACGACGGTCACCTTCTGCACCCGTTCATGCTCGATCTTGCCGACCGCGCCGGCCTCCAGCACCCACACTTTGACCTTGCCGCTGCCTTCGCCGGTCTTCTTCACCCCGACCTGCAACTCCACCGTCACGTTCCCGACGGGAAACTGGATGTCCGCATCGGCGCCGGCGGCCACCGCCTCCCGCAGCTCCTGGCGGATCTGCTCGATCGCCTCCGATAACCCGAGCTCAGCCACGCAACCTCCAACAGCACCGAGGATGGATCAGGCAACCGATCGTAGGCCAGCGGCAACCCCAGCGGGCGCGGCGATCTCCTCCCACGGACCTTCCCGCCCGCGACCAGGGCGACCGGCGTACGCAGACACCCGGTCCGGGGGACGTCACGGGGTGAGGACGACCTTGATGGATCCGGAGGCCCGGTCACCGGCGACGCGGAACGCCTCCGCGGCCTCGTCGAGGGGGAAGCGGTGGGTGATCACCGTCTGCGCGATCGCGGGGTTGCCGGCGAGCAGCGCCGCGGCCTGTTCGGTGTCGCGGATGCCGTCGTGGCGGCCGTAGGCGATGGAGTGGACGTAGGTGAGTTCCTTGACCAGGCTGACGATGCCCGGAATGGGAACGGTGTGCTGGTACACGCCCAGCAGCACGACGCGACCGCCGGGACGGGCCAGCTCGGCGCACCGGGCGAGACCGGTCTCGCTGCCCGCGGCGTCAATGACAACGTCGTAGACGCCTTCCGCCGAGCCGAGTCCGAGACGTTCCGCGGCCGTCCTCTGGTGCTTGTGGCGTACCTCGATGTCGACGTCGTAGCCGCACTGCCGGGCCGCGGCCGCCGCCAGCAGTCCGATGCTGCCGCCGCCGACGACCGCCACCCGCTCCCCGGGCGTGAGCGCCGCCCTGCGAACGCCGTGCCAGGCCACCGACGCCGGCTCCATGAGGCAGGCGTCGCGTACGTCCAGGCCGGCCGGAAGCGGGACGAGCATGTTCTCGGGGACCGTCACGGCATCGCACATGCCTCCGTCGCGGAAGATGCCGAGCGTTCCGTGCTCCGGGGCGACGCACCGCTGGACATGGCCGGCGCGGCATTGGTCGCACTCACCGCAGTGCACCGTGGGCTCGACGGCGTAGCACCGGCCGTCGGCGGCGGTGCCGGCGAACTCGTGACCATAGGTGTAGCCCTGGACGCCGCCGGCCGCGAAGTTCACATCGGTCCCGCAGATGCCCGTCGAGGCGATGGTGAGGCGTACCCCGGGGGCTTCTGGTTCGTCGATCGAGGTCACGAGGATGCCCCGGTCCGTGTTGCGCACTGCGCGCATGGTGTTCCCCTTCGACCCGCCGTTATGCGAACGCCGTTAGCTTATGTTAAGCGATCGATGTTCGCTTAGCGCCTATCCTTGTCCCGTGCACGAACCGACGACAGGCGCGGCCGGCGAGCCGTCGCCGGAGGACCCGCGGAAGAACCGGCCGGCGGAACCGAAACCAGGCACCGCGGCCTGGTGGCTCGCCCGGGAGAACGAACCCGCGCGGCGGCGGAGGCGCAGGTCGCTGACCCTCGACGCCGTTCTCGACACGGCCATGGCCCTGCTCGACACGCGCGGGGTGGCCGCGCTGACGATGCGCAACATCGCCGAGGGGCTCGGCTGCACGCAGGCGTCCCTCTACCGCCACGTACGCAACCGCGAGGAACTGGTGACGCTGCTGATCGACCGGGCGATCAGCGTGGCGAGCTCGGCTCCGCCCGACGACGCGGACTGGGTCGGGAAGGCGGCGTGGTCCGCACGCCTGTTCCGCGACCACCTGCTCCGGCACCCCGGCGTGGCCTCGGTCCTTCGCGGGACCGAGCGGCTCGGCCCCAACTCGCTGGCCGGGGTGCAGTACTCCCTCGACCTGTTCATCGGCGCCGGCCTCAGCCCCCGGCTCGCGTACGCCGCCGCATCGTCGCTGGCCACCTTCGTCATCGGCTCGGTGCACTTCAACCTCGGCCTGGACGCCTCGGATCCCAAAGAGAGCCGTCACCGGCGCCTGCTCTACCGCTCCCGGGACCCGGCCGCCTTCCCCCTGATCGTCCAGCACGCCGACACCCTCGCGGAGGTCAGCGGCGACGACGAGTTCGAAATCGGCCTCAACGCCCTGCTGACCGGCTTCCGCGCCCTGATCCAGAGCCCGGGCAACACCCGCGATCAGGATGCGGAGCGAGGCGAAGCTTGTTCTCGATCGTGATCCGCGGCGAACCGGCCGGACACGGCCCGAGCCGGTCAGCCACGTGTGAGGGCTTGGGAGTTGCGAGGGCGGATTCCCGCCACGGTCGCGGTGGACGGCGGGGACGGGTGTCTAGTCCTTGAAACGCCAGTCGAGGCGGCCTTTTTCCACGCCGGGATGCCAGCCGCGCACCGGCTCGCCCCGTTCCAGGGCGCGGGCGGTGACCTTGAGCAGGGTCAGGTAGGAGGGCCAGACGTCGCCGCCCTGCATGCGCAGGCCATCCTCGTTGTGGAAGCTGCCGGTGCGGCCGGTGTCCGGGTCGATGAACAGGTTGCCGCCGGTGAGGTCGTAGCCGAAGGGGATCAGGCGGCCGTGCCACCAGTACGGGCTCAGCTCCGGGTCGTCGAGGGTGATGTCGCAGGTGAGCTGCCAGTCGCGCTGCATGCCGCGTACCGACATGGGGGTGTAGATCGGCGGGAAGGAGAAGCCCCAGTCGCTCGCCCCGTCGTGGCGCAGCAGGGAGGCCCGCAGGTCGTCGGGGAAGCGGGCGCCCATGGCGGCCTCCGCCCGCGCGATCGCGAGCGACGTGGCAGGCGGGCGCAGGCTCTCGGCGTCGGACGCGGTCCGCCCGCGCACCCGCCCGGCAGCGGGGCGGGCTTCGCGGCCCAGCGCAGCTCGCAGCTCCCGGTCACCGTCGGGTACGAGCCGCCCATCCCCGCACCGCCCTCCAGCGCGGCTGCCAGCGGCTCCAGCATCGCCGCGTGGGAGGTGAAGCCCATCGGGCCGTCGTAGCGGAGCTGTTCGCCGAAGGCGGCCTCGCCCACCCGGCCGATGCTGGGCTCGACGAACAGCTCATGTCCTGAGGCGTCGCTGCCGGTCGGCAGCAGCGTGCCGTGCCAGGTGCCGTGCTCGGGGTCGGCGTCTGCCAGGTCACCGGCCATGACGAGGTTCTGGCAATTGCCGGTGGTGATGTAGTCGATCTCGTTGACCCCCAGCAGGCCGTACCCGCCGGGGAGCCGGAAGCCGTCGCCCAGGTTGCCGTCCGCGCCGTCATAGCGCAGGTAGGAGGCGTACAGGTCGTCGGGCAGGCGGCTCCCCGCGTAGTGCTCCCACTGGGCCAGGCGCTCCGGCTCGGCGCCGAGGCACAGCTTGCGCAGGGTGGCAGAGGCGTGCGCGCCGAGCCAGCGTTCGACGCGGTCCCACGCCGCGCCGACGCGGGCGGTGAGCGCCGGGTCGGGGGTGCGGACGGCGAAGCCGGCCGGCTCGGGGATCGGCGGCTCCTGGCCGGACTCCGGCTCCTGCTGCTGTCCCACCTAGAGCGGCGGGCAGCCGATGGAGCGGGCCTCGGCGGGCGTGAGCATGGCGGCCGCGATGGCGGCGTCACGCTCGGGGGAGCCGCAGGACATCGAGTCGCCCACAAAACCGCAGAAGAAGCCCTCGTCTTCGAGCAGCGCGTCGGAGGTGAGGCAGCCCAGCAGCAGCACAGCCGCGAGCCCGAGAGTGAGGGGCCGAGGTAAGCCGATCATGGACGCGTACGATACGGCAGCGCGCCGACAGATCGCCGGGCGCGGCCCTCATGTGCGGCACGCAGTACGCCGGAAGCACCGTGTGGTGTCGGCGTCCTGCGCTCGTCGGCCGCGGGGGGAGTGGTCGGCGCTGATCCGGGCGGGCGGTCTCAGCGGGATCGGTCCGCGGCCTCCCAGGCCGCCTCGATCATCTGGAAGATCTCGTCCACCGCGGCCTCCGGATCCGCCGCCTCGCGAGCCAGCGAATGGGCGTCGGCCACGAACCTCGCGATCGTCCGGCAGGCCGTCGTGGTCTGGGGCAGTACGACAAGTACAAGGCGATCCGGCCCGCGTACGTCTTCTCGGTGTTGAACGCCCGGCTCGCCGCGCGCACCCCCGCCAGGTACGCGCACGCCTCGACATGCAACCCGAAGTCCTCATCCACCACCACCCACCACACCGACTCATCGGCGCCCACCGCGCGCTCAGGGCGGTAGTAGCGAGGCAACGCACCTGACATGCCTGACATGCCTGAGAACCCCTGGATATCTGTGAGGCAAGTACGCGCCAACCTTACTTGACGAACACGTCTGACTACCAAGAGTAACAATAGATAACGTTCTGCGTCTTCGCCGAAATCCGGCCGTACCGTCCTCCAGCACCGGGCATCGCCCCCGGGTTCATCCTGGCTGAAGAACCCCTCACCACGAGAACCGTTCAGTTCGCGGTGTCGGACGCGCATATCCGTTGGATTTCCGTGATTGCTACCGGTTACAGGCGACTCGAACAGCTCGCGCTCGCCACTGCAGAGCCGCGCCGCCCGGCCACGCAGAAGATCGATCCTTACTCGTGCCAGCTTTCCCGGATTCCGGGTGACGGGCGCGCCTGAAAGGCGCAGGCTGCTACAGCTCGGACGTGCCCGGGACGTCGAAGGGAAGGCTGATGAGCACGCTGGGAGGGTCGGATCGTTCGTCGAGTTCGATGAGGATGCCTAGCCCGGTGTCGAGAATCGCGGCAAGGTCAGCTTGATCTTGGGCGGCGACGGTGACCAGGTGTGTCTGGCCGGCGTAGAGCGCCAGCGGCGCAGGCCGCGGTCCGTCTGGCATCGCTTTGAGGGTCAGGGGGCCTGCCCGATCAGGCAGGTCAAGGAGCGTCGTGGGGAGGGCGACGGTCACAGTGCCGATCTCCAGGAGACTCTTGAGCAGGCTGCGGCGCCGCAGCCGGGTGAAGTCGAGCAGGTCCAAGACCTCAGAAGCCGAAGCGCTGTAGAAGGAGCGCCAGCCCGCCACTCCCAGCGTCGCCACCCATGAACCTGGACGCCGCGTTGCGCGTGCAGATGCGCGCGGAGCTCATCGAGTTCCACCGCCGCACCAAGGGCACGGTCCTGTACGTGACACACGACCAGGTCGAGGCCATGACCATGGGACACCGTGTCGCGGTGCTCAACGAGGGCGAGTTCGCGCAGATCGGCACCCCGACCGAGATCTACGAGCGGCCGGCCACCGTGTTCGTCGCCACGTTCCTCGGTAGCCCCCGGATGAACCTGCTCGACGCCACCGTGCGCCCGTCCGACGGGGAAGTGGAGCTGGCCAGCGGTGAGCTGAACTGGCGGCTGCCGCGCGAGGGTCTGCCGGCGGACCTGCCGGAGTCGGTGCAGATCGGCTTCCGGCCCGAGTCGGTCCACCTGCGCGCCGGCGACGGGACGTCCGCCTATCCGCTGGCGGCGACCGTGTCGTACCGGGAGAACCTCGGCAACGAAAGCATCCTCCACCTGCGCGACAGCACCGGACGGGCCATCGTCGCCCGCCTCCCGCCCCGCACCGGACCGCGCGACGGAGAACACGCGACCTTCCAGGTGCCGCTCACCGATCTCCACCTCTTCGGCCCTGATGGGCGGGCGTGCTGGCACGGCATCGAACTCGCCGCCGACGGCCGGCCGCTACCGTGGTCGGCATGACCGCTGAACGCGGGAAAACACCGTCGACGACGAACCTCAGTACGCTCATCGCCGTCCTCGAGAACCGGATCCTGACCGGAGGCTGGGCCCCCGGCGTCCGCCTGCCGTCCGAACGCGACCTGGCCACCGAGTTCATCGTCAGCCGCCCCGTCATCCGCGAAGCGCTCAAGGCCCTGCAGGAACGCGGGCTCGTCGAGGTCTCGCCGAAACGCGGCAGCTTCGTCCGCCACTACACCGCAGAGAACCTGATGCGGCCGATGAACCTCGCGGCCCGCGCGGCGGGCGTCACCGCCCGGCAACTCATGCGCGCCCGCGTCATGCTGGAGACCGAGGCCGCCGGCCTGGCCGCGACCAACGCGACCAAACAGGACCGGACCGACCTCCTGCGGATCCACCAGCTCTTCGCCCAGCCGGGCAACCTGCACGCCAGGGCACGCGTGGACCTCACCTTCCACGAGACCATCGCCAGGGCCTCCGCCAACCCGGTCATCCACATGATGTTCACCGCGATCCAGGACCTCGCCTACGGTCTGATGCTGCGCAGCCTCAGCGACCGCGAGGTGCGCGCCGCCGGCGAACCCCTGCACACCGTGATCCTGGAACACATCCTCGATCGCGATCCCGACGGCGCGCGCGAGGCGATGCGACGGCACCTCAACCTCGCCGAAGACCTCTACGGGCCGGACCTGGACACCAACCTGGCCGAAGTCGTCGAACACCAACTCGCGGCACCCTCGGCCGACACCCCGCCCGGCGACAACGTGATGGCGAACCCCACACCCGTCTGACGCCGTGAGGCCTCTGCGGTGCCGCCGAGCCGGCGCGTTCCTAAGTGGACACGCTGGTCAGGCTGTGAGGGCGTATCCGTCCTGGTAGCGGGTGCGGCGGACACGGCGGCGTTCGTGAGCGAGAGGGAAGTCCCAGCAGGCGTCCAGGCGGCCGTTTGCGATCAGTGCCCGGAGGTTTGAGGACAGCCTCGGCGCCGGCCAAGCCCCACCTCACGTCGGCAATCTCGAGGCGGTCTCCGACGATATGTGAAGGCGCAGTAGCTGTAGCCGGCTCAGCCGACCAGGTTCGAGCGCTGCACGGTCGGAGGGGACATCCGCAGGGTATCGGCGTGGAGTCGGTGATCCAGTGGTTTGTCGAAGCAGAAGTCGCTGCCGATGGCGAGTTCCGGATCACTTGCTTGATCAGTGGCAACGCTGCGCGCAACCGCTTGTTTGTAGCCCGACTGCTGCGGCAGGTACGGAACATACCGGACAGGTGCGAGCGAAGCGCCGCCAGCGGGCCTCGGAGTGGTGACCGAGCAGGGTCTGGACCACCGCGAGGCAGACAAGTCCATCTGATCGTGGTGTGGTCGCCTGCTTCGCGGCCCGGAATCGGGGTTGCCGACCGGATCACTCCGTTACGGGCAGGCACTCAGCGAGCAGGTCGACGACGTCGCGCCAGGCTCGCTGCGCGTGCCGTGGGTGGTAGCCGACGCCGGGGACGACGGTGTGGTCGACCGGCGGGTGGTGGAAGGCGTGCAAGGCGCCGCCGTAGACCACGAGGCGCCAGTCGACGCCCGCAGCCTGCATCTCGGCGGTGAACGCGTCCCGCTGCGCAGGCGGCATGATCGGGTCTTCCGACCCGACCCCGGCCCACACCGGACAGCGAATGCGCGCCGCCTCGCCCGGTCGGCCCGTGGTCAGTGCGTTGACTGTCCCGATCGCCCGGAGGTCGACGCCGTCACGCCCGAGTTCCAGGCCGATGGCGCCCCCGGTGCCGTAGCCGACGGCGGCGATCCGGTCGGGATCGGTCCGCGGTTCGGCGCGCAGCACGTCAAGCGCCGCGTGGCCGATGCCCCGCATCCGGTCGGGGTCGGCGAGCAGCGGCATACAACGGGCCAGCATCTCCTCGGGGTCGGTGAGCAAGCGCCCGCCGTGGAGGTCGAAGGCCAGCGCCACGTATCCCAGCTCGGCGAGCGCATCGGCTCGGCGGCGCTCGACGTCGCTGAGCCCTGGGCCCTCTGGTCCGAGCAACACCGCGGGGCGGCGCCCGGCGCCGGAGGGCAGCGCAAGGTGCCCGATCATCATCAGGCCGTCGGCCGGGTACTCGACCGTGCGGGTTCTCACTGTCGTCATGAGACTGGACTGTAGTGATCGTCGAGCCCGGTCGGGCCGGTGTTCACCGCTGGCAGAGTTCACCGCTGGCAGAACAGCGCGGAAATGCCTCTGAAATGCGGCGATGGATCACAAGGTCCGTCACGAACCCCGTCCTCGCGGCAGCGTTATCGGATCACCTGTCCTGGCCACGGTGCTGGAGACTGACCCTCCCGGCAGGTTTCTGGCATATTCCGGCCCACCCCTCACACAGCGTCACGAGAGCCACGCCCCAGAACCGCTTGGCCCGTCTCCTGCTCACCTATCCCGACCGGCTACGCGACAGCGACACCCAGCTGGTGCAGGAACTCACCGCTGCCTGTCCCGAACTGACCGCCTTTGCCCGCCTGATCCGTGACTTCGCCGCATTCCTCACCCGTTCTGCCGCAGGTGGCGCAGGAGGATCTGGTCGAGCGGGCCGGCGAGATCACCGTCCAGCAGCTGATCCGCCACAGTTCCGGCATCCCCGACTTCTTCGCTTCGGGGAAGTTCGACGACGCCTTCGACTTCACGACCGACTACTCCCCGATCGATCTGGTGAAGGCGTCGCGTAAGGTTTCCCGCACGGGGGAGCCGGGCGCGGGATTCGCCTACTCCAACACCAACTACGTCCTCCTCGGCCTGATCGTCGAGAAGGTAACCGGCCGCAGCCTGGCCGCCGAGCTGACCCGGCGTCTTTTCGCACCTCTTGGGATGAAGCACACCTATCTGACCACCAAGCCCCCTCAGGGGATCAAGGGCCCGCATGGGCACGGCTACTACCCCGACGCCAAGGGCGAGCCGCGCGACGTCGACCGGCAGAACGCGAGCCTCGGCGGCGCGGCCGGAGGGGTCGTCTCCACCTCCGGCGACCTCAGCGCCTTCTACCGCGCGTTCAACCAGGGCCGGTTGCTGCCGGCGGACCTGCAGAAGGCGGTGGGACAGCCGCGGCCCGGTCTGTGTGACGGGACGGTCGCGGCGGCTGCGGGCAGTGGCCCCGGCTTCCTGGCCGTGACCTACACCTCGGAGGACGGCCGCCGTCAGTTCGTGGTGTCCACCACGTTGAAGATCGACAACCGGCAGGCCATGCCCGTCGGCGACGCGATGAACAAGGCTGCCGAAACCGTGCTCTGCCCCAGCTGACAACTGGGGGCATCCATCGACCGCGACATGCGTCCACGAGTGAGGGAAACCCGTCAACGTGAAGCGTTCACTCCTGACCGCGCTGGCCTGCACCGGCGTCCTGACACTGGCGACGTCCTGCGCCGTGGCGACCGCCCGGACCGAGGCAGCCTCCCGGACCGAGGCGGCCGTGTGCGACGCCAAGCCGGGCGGGCCCGTCGCCACCGGCCTGAGCACCATCAAGCAGGCGTACGCCTGCATCTTCACCGGCTTCTACGGGCGCGAGCGGCTCGACCACCGGGCGGTGCTCGCGGCCGGGCTCGCCGGGCTCACCGAGGAGCTGAACCGCCGCGGCGCCGACCGGCCCGACGCCATCATGCCGCCGCTGGCCGGGAACCGCACGACCGACCTGGACGCGTTCGCGGCCGTCTACGAGCGGGTGGTTGCCGCCTTGCCGGACGACGCCGCACTGCGGCAAGCCGTGGCCGGGGCGATGATCAAGGGCATGGTGGGCGGCCTGCACGACAATCACTCGCAGTGGGGCCGCCGACCGCAACTGCCCGGTAAGCCGGGCGACGTCTACGGCCTCGGCTTCACCACCTCACCCGGCTATTCGATCACCTACCGGGCACCGCAGAAGGCGGTGGCGCCGTTGTTCGTCAACGCCGTGCAGGGCGGCCCTGCCGCCGCCGCCCGGATCCGTCCAGGCGAGATCGTGCAGTCCGTCAACGGCGCGCCCGTCTTCGCAGCCGGCGTCCTGTCCAGCGGCGTCATGAATCTGCTCAACCCCGCATACTCCAATGACCGGGCGGATCCGGTGCGGCTGGCACTGCTCGACCCCTCCACCGGCCGCGTCAGGAAAACGACGCTGCGGCCGAAGGTGTTCACGCCCACGACGCGGCCCGTGGCGGCCCGCCGGCTCGACGGCGACGTGGCCGCGATCAAACTCAGCAACTTCCAGCCCGGCACCGCGGACCAGGTCCTGGCCGCCATCGCCGGACTGCGCAAGGACAAGGAGCTGCGCGGCCTCGTCCTCGACCTGCGCGGCACCAACGGCGGCTCGGCCGCCGAGGTCCTCAAACTGCTCAGCAGCTTCGTCCATGGCAAGGTTCACAGTTACAACTGCGCCCCCGACGACACGTGCACCCCCAACCGCACCGACGACTCGGTCCCGCTGCTCGGCCTGCCCCTGGCCGTGCTTATCGACGGCATCTGCGCCTCGGCCTGCGACGCCTTCTCCGCCGCGGTCAAGGATCTCGAAGTCGGTCCGCTGATCGGGTCGCGTACGTCGGGCATGGTGTCGGGACCCGCCCGCATGTTCACGCTGGACGACGGCAGCACGCTGTCTCTGCCTGCGGCCTACCAGGTGGGCGCCAACCGCGAACTGATCAACGGCATCGGCGTGCCGCCCGACCACTACCTGCCACTGACCGCGAAGAACCTGCGCGAGGGCCGCGACCCGGCGATGGCCAAGGCCCTGTCCCTGCTCTCCGCCGCCCGGTAGACGAACCTCGGCGGCAATGGCGCGCTGCAGTCCCCTGTCCATGCGCTCTCGAAAGGAATATCTCCATGGTCGTCAGCCGTAGGGCTTTGTCGGGATGCCGGTAGGAACGCTGTCATTGGCCCCAAACGGCGCTGATCTAGGCTGGTGGGAGCCGGATGCAGGGTTCTGATCAGCCGATCAGCAGTTCTCAACGAGGTTGATCATGCTCGGGGAGCCTCAGCAGCTGTGATGCGGGCGGAGTACAACCGGTAGGCCTTGCGCGCGGCCGGGCCGGTGCCGTCGACGAGGGCGACACGTTGCTCCAGGGCGGCGCGGTGAAGGGCAAGCGGGGCCGCGAGGCGCACCGAGTGGCCCTGGCCACGGCGGATGATCTGCCCGGTGGTGAGGGCTTGGCGGACGGGGCCGTCGCGGGCGGCGCGCAGGTGGTCGGCCAGGAGGCCGGGCAGATCGAGGATCACGATCAGGTCCGGCGCAGTCGCACTGGACCGCTCGCCGGGGCCGACCGAAGCGACCTCGAATTGGTGGGGCAGAGTGCGGGCACCGGCGGCGTCTCTAGGACGCGGCGGATGGTTTTGGGGGCGACCTGGTGCTGGCGGGCCAGGGCTTTGACAGCGGCGCCCTGCCGGTAGGCCTCCACGATAGTGGCGGCCTTGTTCTGGTCGAGCGCGGCGGGGCGGCCGAGGGTCTTGCCGTCGGCCTCGGCGGCGGTGACGCCCTCGCGGGGGTTCTCGCTGATCATGTCACGCTGGAACTTCAGCACAGCGGCCAGGACGGAGACCATCATCTTGGTGCCAGGTTCGTCGCTGGCCAGGTCGATGCCGGACAGCAGCCCAGATCCGACGCGCAGGTGCAGGCCGGCCAGCCTGAAGAACCTTCGGTTCGCCTGAACTCTGGGAAATCCTGGGGTCTTGGACTATCCAGCCGAAATTGAACGATAAGCATCCCGCCGCAGGTCAGGGGGTTGCGGGTCGAAGCATCGCGGACTAGTTGATCTCGGTTTGGGCGTACCGGCTGGTAGAGCCGTCGCGGTTCATGTCGTATCAGTACCTGTCTGAGGAGCAGAGGGACCGCTATCGGCGGTTCTTGACCGATCCGTCGCCGGAGAATCTGGAGCAGTTCTTCTATCTGGACGCGGACGCGTTGGCGGAGGTGGCGAAGAAGCGCGGTCCGCACAACCGGCTCGGCTGGGGTCTGCAGTGGGGGACGGCGCGGATGCTCGGCACGTTCCTGGCCGACGCCGTTGGCGATGTCCCGCATGTGGCGGTCGACTACGTCGCCGAGCAGCTCGGGGTGGCGGACCCTTCGTGTATCAAGCACTACGCGGAGCGGCTGCCGACCCAGCATGAGCACGCGCGGGAGATCCGCGGGCTGCTGGGGTTGCGGGAGTTCGCGGAGGCGGAGGCGGAGACGGAGCTGCGGGTGTTCGTGGCGTCGCGGGCGGCGCAGACGCGGGATTCGCGGCGGGAGCTGTTCGACCGGGCGGTGGTGTGGCTGATCGAGAACCGGGTGTTGCTGCCGGGGATCACGACGCTGGCGCCGCTGGTCACGAACGTGCGGGCGGAGCAGTTGGCTGCGGTCAACGAGCATCTGGTGCAGCAGACACCGGTGGAGATGCGGCGGGAACTGCTGGAGACCATGGTCGTACCGATCGGCAAGAAGGTGTCGCCGTTGGAGTGGATGCGCACGGCAGTGGCGCTGTTGTCCGGGACGGGGATGAAGGAGGCGTTGAACCGGTCGGTGGCGGTGTGGGCGTTCAGTGCCGGCGCGTGGATGTGGGCGGGGTCGTTCCGGTGAAGCTGACGAAGCTGGCCGCCTACGGGATGTCGGCGAAGGCGCCGAAGATCGGGCAGTTGAAGGGGAACCGGCGGGTCGGGTTTTGACGGTGCCCTCGGCCAGGAAGAGGTCCTCGGCGATCTCGGTGTTGGACAGGCCGCGGGCGATGAGGCTCAGCACCTCGCGTTCGCGTTCGGTCAGGACGTCGAGGTCGGCTCTGGGGTGACCGGGGGCGGCGCTGATGCCGACGTATCGTTCGAGGGGCCGGCGGGTCACTCTGCGCGCGACGACCGCATCGCCGCGCGCGGCCACGCATCACGCCGCAGCACCTCCTCTCCTGGTTGATCTCGCCGGCCACGTCGAGCAGCGTCGTGTACGCCGGGACCTCGGCGCCGTACAAATCGGACAGACGAGCGGCGAACGCGGCTCGCAGCTGCGAAGTCTGAGGCATCGGGTTTCCTAATGAGAGTGCCACCGGACAGCCGACCGTGGCGGGGGAGTCTGCTCACTTCGGCCGGATACCAGGGCCTCGCCGTCGACGAGCACCGCCGCGATACCGGGAAGGTCGCCCATCGCGAACGACTCCAGCGCGTCGCCGGCGTCGGAGCCGGTGATCGGACCGAGCACGACCAGGTCGGCGGGCCGGCCGGGCGCCAGCACACCGGTGTCCAGCCGGTGGGCCGCGGCGGTGACGCCGGTGGCGGCGGCGACCGCGTCGGCGGGATCGACTCCGCAGACCGACGCGAGGAAGCAGATGTTGCGGAGCATGCCTCGCGGGATCACGCCGGTCCCGCCGGGCGTGTCGGTCCCCAGCGTGAGCCTGTCCAGCCCGCCTCCGGCACGGAGTTCGTCGACCACGACCTGGGTGGCGCGGTAGTTCATCGAACTGCACACCTCCAGCGCCGCGGTCGTCTCGCGGACCACCGCACGGATGTCGTCGTCGCGCATCGGGATCGGCCCGCCGGAGATGTGCCCGACGATGTCAGGGCCGACCGCCGCCACGATCTCGTGGCCGGCCACCCGGCTCGACCCGGAGCGCGAAACGCCGCCGGAGTGCATCTTGACGGTCATCCCGCGCTCGTGCGCCCAGGCGACGTACCGGATCGCTTCACCGTCGCCCAGCCGGTTCCAGTCGTAGAAGATGAACTTCAACTGGTCGACGCCCTCGGCGGCCAGCCGGTCGAAGTGCTGCTCGGTCATGCCCGGCACGAGCAGCGCAGTGCCCGCGCAGACCTTGACCCCGGACGGGCGCATCCGGCCGGTGGTGTGCTTGGACACGATCGCGATGCTGACCACCAGCTCGGGGGTGAGCTGGTCGAACGCCAGCCCGGGAATGTGCAGCTCGCCCGCCGACACCATCGACGTGGTGCCGCCATGCAGGTAGTTGTGGATCCAGCCGATCGCATCCTGGGCGGGAGTCCATTCACCGAAGGTCGGGTGCACGTGCCCATCGACGAGCCCGGGGATCACCGTGAGACCGCCCGCGTCGAGGACGCGGTTGGCCTGGTGGGAGCCGCCGATGGCGGCGATGACGCCGTCTTCGATGAGCACGGAGGTCTCCCGCGTCACCGGGGCACCGGGCTGTCCGGTGGCCAGCGTGCCGATGTTGTCGATCACAAGAGAGGTCATGCGTGACTCCGTAAGATCAGAAAAATGTTTCGTATAAACTATTAATGTGAGCGACGAGGGTGGAAGCGGCGCGGTTCGTTCCAGCGCGGCGGTGTACGTCCGGCCGACCACTGCGCACCAGGCGGTTCTGGTCGAACTGCGTAAGATGGTGATCAACGGGGAGCTGGCGCCCGGCATCGCGATCCGGCAGGACGAGATCGCGGAGCGGTTCAATGTGAGCCGAGTGCCGGTGCGCGAGGCGCTGAAGATGCTTGAGGGCGAAGGGCACGTCTCCTATCTGCCGCACCACGGGTTCCGTGTCACGCAGCTGTCCATCGCCGAGCTCATCGAGATCTACGACATGCGCGAGTGGCTTGAGACGGGGCTGGTCCGCGCCAGCATCCCGAGGCTGGGCCGTGCTGAGCTCGCCACGATGCAGGACGCGATGGCCAAGATCGCCAAGGCCGCCGCCGACTCTGACCTGACCACGGTGAACGAGCAGAACCGGCGGTTTCACTTCCAGTTGTTCGAGCCGAGCGGGCTGCATCGCGCGGTGCGCACTGTGAGCCAGCTCTGGGACAGCACCGACCCTTACCGGCAGCTCTACTTCGGCGATCGGTTCAACGCCGAGACGGTCAACGACGATCATCAGGCGATCCTCGAAGCCGCGTTCGCCCATGACATCAGCCAGACCGTGAGCCTGCTGAATTTGCACCGTGGCGATTCGGTGGCGCACCTGCGCAGCCTGCTGGGAGACGGCAAGTGACCGTCAGCCCGCGGAGTCAGGAGGTGTTGGCCGAGCTCGGCCTGGAGTTGCACGCGGGGCTCGGCGTGCGCGGTGCCTACGCTGCGACCCGCCGGGTCGGCACCACGTTGTGGGTGTCGGGCGTGACCGGCCGAAGTCCCGCCGGTCCGGGTATCGCCGGCATCGTGGGGGAGAGCGTGACGGTCGAACAGGCCCGGGACGGCGCCCGGCAGGCGGCGAGGACCGCGCTCGGCGTCGCCTCGCTGCCCGGCGGTGCGGCTGTGGAGCTGGATCTGGCCGCCCATGTGACGGCCTAGCTCCGAGCCGCGCGCAGGGCCTGCTGGTCCAACGCGCGCCGGCAGGCGAACCCGAGCAGGAAGGCGCCCAGCGCGGCACTGGCCAAGGGTGCCAGCACAGCCCCCCGATTGATCGCCGGCCGGTCGTGCCCGGCGCTGACCTGTCGCGGCACCGCCGGCGGGGCGCCGGTCATCACGGCGGCGAACTGCTGCTCCAGCCGGCCGGCGAACTGCCGTACGATCCGGCCGCTGATCTTCTCGATCATGCCCGCGCCGTACTGGGCGACCTTGCCGGTGAGATCGACGTCGGTGCGGACGTCGACGGTGGTGCGTTCTTCGGCAGCGGCCGCCAGTGTCACCGTGACCACGGCTGTCAGCGCGCCTTGGCCCCGATGTTCTCTCGCTGATGCCCGTATCGCCAGCGTGTGCGTGCCGGGGTCGACGCCGGCGACCTCGGCCGCGCCGGCGAAGCGCAGGTTCACCGGTCCGACCCGGACGCTGACGTGACCCCGGTAGACGTCGCCTTCATGGCCGTCGAGCTCGGCGCCAGGGATGCAGGACACCAACCGCTCGATGTCGGTCATCAGCGGCCAGGCCGCGGCCAGGGGCGCCGGGATGTCGAACGTGTTGACCAGCTGCACCCGGTACTCCCTCCGCGAGCCTCGCCTCCGCGAGACGCCTCTGCTAGCTTTTTATAAAGAATACACTTGGAGGCAGCGTGGGCAACATCAGCAAGGGCGTGGGTCTTTTCCCGACCGAGCCGGTTGGCGTGATCCGTGAGTATGTGCAGCTCGCAGAGGGTCTCGGCTACGACAACGTGTGGTTCGGCGACTCACAGAACATCTGGCGGGAGTCCGGTATCGCGATGGGTGCCGCAGCGGTGGGCACCGAGCGGATCGTATTCGGTACGGGCGTGACGAACGCGGTGACCAGGCACCGATCGCTGCTGGCATCCCAATGGGCGACCCTGGCGGAATTCACCGGCGGCCGGGTCGCGCTGGGCATCGGCACCGGCGACTCGTCGTTGCGCACCATGGGCCTCAAGCCCCTCAAGCTGGCCGAGCTTGAGCACGCGATCGACGAGCTGCGCACCCTTTTCCGAGGTGAGAGCGTCAAGGAAGCCTCCAGCGGCGCGGACTTCCACCTGAACTACCTGACCGAGCCGACCCCGATTCCGATCTACATCGCCGCGTCCGCGCCGAAGATCCTGGAGATGTCCGGGCGGGTGGCCGACGGCGTGATCGTGCTGGTGGGCACCGCCTCGCAATTCATCGAAGGCGCGCTGAAGCAGATCGAAAAGGGTGCGAAGGCAAGCAACCGCACTCTGGCCGACCTGCGGATAGTCCTGTGGACTCCGACCGCGATCCAAGACGACCCAAAGGAAGCGCGCGACCTGGTGCGGGCGCACGTGTCGCGAGTGGTGATCCGGCCGCTGCCCGCGGAGATCGACCCTGAGCTGCAGGGCGCGGTCGACCGGATCCGCCAGAACTACGACTACTACCACCACATGGACACGGAGGCCGACCACGCCGACCTGGTCCCGGACGCCCTGGTCGACCTGTTCGCGCTGGCCGGCACACCCGACGAGTGCCGCGAGCGGGTGAAGCAGATCCAGGCCATGGGGGTGGACCAGATCTCGATCGTTCCGTTCGTCCGGCCAGGCCAGAGCAAGACCGCGACGATCACCCGGTTCGCCGAGATCTGTGCGTCACTGGGATGAAACCCCAGGACAGTGGCATGTTCCCAGCGCCGGGCAGCTCGGCCGCCGGCGCCCCGCCGGAGCTGCGCTCAGCCCGGTCGACGCCGGCGGCTCCGGTCCGGACACCGCCCCTGGCGCCTCCGCAGCCCTTGATGGCCGACCGCCCTGCCGGCGCTCCCCGTTCCGCTGAGGCGGCGGGCTGGGAGCGGGTGCTCGCCAGCCCTGGCTTTCTGGTGGGGGTCGCCTGCGCCGCCGCCGCACTTGGCGTGGCGCTCGCAGGCAGAAGAAGTCCCGTTACATGCTCGTTACATGCTGTATGTCGCATTCGGAAGTAGGAACGTCTACTTTATTAAATCTACCAGCGCCTAGGAGGTCCTTATGCGCCACCGCCGACTCGTTTCTTCAACGGCCGGACTGGTCGCTGCCGCGCTTCTGCTCGTCGGCTGCGGGAGCAGCGACTCCGGAACGAGCGGCACCACCACCAAGCTGAGCATCTCCGCGACCGGCACCGACAGCCTGCCGTTCATGGCGATCCTCCAGGTGGGCATCGACAAGGGCTGGTTCAAGGAAGCCGGCCTGGACGTCGACCTCTACAACGGCGGTGGCGGCGGCAACACGCTGCGCGTGGTGACCACGGGCGACGCGGACATGGCCATCGCGGGCAACACCTCGGTGCTGCTGGCCGCCCGGCAGGCCGGGTCGAACCTGAAGATCGTCGCGCCGTGGTTCCAGGTCAACGACTTCTACTGGATCGCGCCGTCGGGCCGCTCGGTCACCGGCGCGAAACTCGGGTTCTCCTCGGCCGGTTCGTCCACCGAGTTGCTGGTCAAGGGCTTGGAGAAGAAGCTCGGCACGACGTCACAGGCTGTGGGCACCATGGGCGACAACTGGACGGCGGCCAAGGCCGGCGAGGTCACCGCGGGCTGGGCGATGCACCCGTTCGTCACCGACAAGCAGGCCAAGGAAGGCGCCCAGGTCCTGGTCGCCGCCCGCGATCAGCTGGGTGACACGCCCGCCGACCTGGTGGCGGTGAACACCGACTACGCGGCGGACAACCCGGGCAACATCAAGGCCTTCTTCACGGTGGCCGAACGCCTCAACAAGTGGGTCGTGGACAACACCGACGAGGCCGCCAAGACGCTGGCCCCGCTGATGAAGGTGTCGCCGGAGGTCATGGCGCAGTCTCTGAAGGACACGCCGGAGCTGGCCAAGGCCTATTCGCTGAAAGTCGACGCCCAGGCGCTGGACAACCTGTCCAAGCTGATGGTCGCCGCCGGTCAGCTCACCGAACCGGTCGACTGGGCCAAGACGATGGACCAGCAATACCTGCCGGAGAACGTCCGCGCCACCCTCTGACGAGAAGACAAGGGTTTCCATGGAAGGCATCCACCTCAACGACGTGCACGTCCAGTTCGACCATCCCAGTGGGATCACCATCGCGGTCGACGGCGTCACCCAGCGGGTGCCGCCCCGCAGCTTCGTGTCCATCGTCGGTCCCAGCGGCTGCGGGAAGTCCACACTGCTCGCGGTGATCGCCGGCCTGCAGCCGGCCACCTCCGGCAGCGTGGACATCAACGGACGGCGCGTTACCGGGCCGGACCGTGACATAGGTGTGGTGTTCCAGGAGGATTCCACGCTGCCGTGGCGAAATGTCAGCGAGAACGTCGAGTTCGCCATGCAGATGGCGGGCGTGTCCAAGGGTGAGCGTGCGGCCAAGGCGGCCGCGGCCATCGAACTCGTGGGACTGAAAGGGTTCGAGAGCTCCTACCCGGCGACGTTGTCCGGTGGCATGCGCCAGCGGGTGGCTCTCGCCCGCACTCTCGCGCTGCAACCCGGGGTGGTGCTGATGGACGAGCCGTTCGCCGCGCTGGACCAGCAGACCCGGATCTTCCTGGGTGCCGAGGTGCGCCGGATCTGGGAGCAGACACATCAGACGGTCCTGTTCGTCACCCACGACATCTCCGAGGCGATCCTGCTCAGCCAGCAGATCTGGGTGATGTCCTATCGGCCGGGCCATGTCATCGACGTCATCGACATCGACCTGCCGGACGAGCGCGACGCCTCGATCGTGTCCTCCACGCGGTTCAACGAACTGCACAACCGGGTCTGGACCTCGCTGCAGAAGGAATCCATGCGCGGGTTCCAAGACGTGGAGACGGCGTGATGGCGGTGGGGGTCGAGCCAAGTCAGCAGGCGCCCCCCAAGCGCCTGCCCCCACCGTGGGGTGCCCGATGGCGTGCCTTCCAGCGTGTTCCCCAAGGTGTTCGCAGTGCGGCGGCGAGTGCGGTGCTGCTCGCCCTGCTGTTCGTCGCTGTCCAGATCGGTGTGGCGAGCGGCGCGCTGAGGCAGACGGGCCTGCCGTTGCCCACCGAAGTGGTCGACGGCACCTTGGGGTTGCTGGGCACCGGCGGGTTCTGGAGCGACTTCGGCCGGACCTGCCTGGAGATCGGGGCGTCCATTGTGGCCGGTTGCGCACTCGGCCTCGGCGCGGGCATCGTGTTCTGGAAACTTCCGCTGCTGGGCCGGGTGTTCGAGCCGTATCTGGTGTCGTTCTACGCCGTGCCGCTGGTGTTGTTCTACCCGATGATGATCGTTCTGGTGGGCATCAACGCCGGGTCGATCATCATCCTGTCGTCGATCATGGCGGCCATTCCGCTGGCGCTCAACACCCGCACCGGTCTGCAGGGCATCCGGCCGGTACACCTCAAACTGGCCAGGACGCTGCAGTGCAACGCCAGGCAGACGCTGTTCAGCATCGCCATCCCGGCGGCGGCGCCGATGATCGTGGCGGGCCTGCGACTGGCTGTCGTATACGCCTTGATCGGGTCGATCGCGATGGAGTTCACCACCGCGCAGAGCGGCCTGGGCTACCGCATCCGCTACCTGTACGAGACCTTCGACAACACGACCATGTTCGCCAACATCTTCGTCGTGCTGATCCTTTCGGTCCTGCTGACCGTCCTGATGACGCTGGCCGAGCGAGTGCTGCTGAGGGGGCGTCGATGACCACGCTGACCAAGCTTCGTCAGTCACAGTTCGTCGGCGCAGTGGTTCTGGCCTTGCTGGCGTCGGTGATCTGGCAGATCTCGTCGGGCCTCAGCTTCGTCATCCCGTCGCCCGCGGCCACGGCGGAGGCGTTCGTGCAGAACTTCGCCGACCCGAGGTACCTGAGTGACATGGGGGAGACGGCGCAGGCGGTGGCGCAGGCGTTCGTCATCGGAACCTTGCTCGGTGGTGCGATCGGGGTGCTGCTCGGGTTGTCGGCCGCAGCCCGCACCTGGCTGGAGCCACTGCTGATCGCCTTCAACGGCGTGCCGAAGATCGTGCTGTACCCGGTGCTGCTGCCCATTTTCAGCCTGAGCGGCTCCAAGATCGTGATGGGCGTGCTCTTCGCGCTGTTCCCGGTGCTGATCAACGTCGCGGTGGGCGTGCGCAGCATCCCGCCGGTGTACTGGAAGCTCGGCCGGACCGTGCAGGCCGGCAAATGGCAACTGTTCGTGCACATCCTGCTGCCGGCGATCCGGCTTCCGCTGCTGACCGGCGTCCGGCTCGCGATCAGCTTGGCGGTGGTGGGCGTGGTACTCGCGGAGTTCTTCGCCACCCGCTTCGGGCTGGGCCGTGTGGTGCTGCAGGCATACAGCCACGGTGAATACGCGCAGATGGTCAGCACGATCTTGCTGCTGCTCCTGGTCGCCTTCACGGTGTCCGTGCTGCTGTGGCGGCTGGAACGGCGCGTCCGATGACCCTCATCGGCACGTCCGTGCTGCGCAGGGAGGACGAACGTCTCCTTGCCGGCAAGGGGTCGTTTCTGGCCGACCAGGCGCAGGGCGCGTATCACGTGGTCTTCGTCCGTTCGGACATCGCCCACGGCGACCTCCGGCACATCGACGTCTCCACCGCGCAGGAGGCGCCGGGTGTCGTCGGTGTGTTCACCGCCGACCAGCTCGGCCTCCGCGACAACCACATCGCGCTGTTGCACGAGCCCGATCCGGAGTTCGTGGCCGCCACCGCTTTCACCATGGCCGATCAACGGCTGGCGCTCATGGCCGAGCGGCGTGTGCACTATGCCGGTCAGATTGTGGCGGCCGTCGTCGCCTCCGACCGGTATCTCGCCGAGGACGCGGCCGAGCTGGTGAACGTCGGTTACACGGCATTGCCGGTCGTCGTCGAGATGGAAGACGCGCTCGACGCCGGCGCGCCCGTGCTGCACGACCATCTCTCCAGCAACGAAGCGGCTTCGCTGTCCTTCGCCTTCGGCGACCCGGATTCGGCTCGCGCCCAGGCCGCGGTGACCGTGGCCGAGACGTACCGGATCGGCCGGCATGGCGCCGTGCCGCTGGAATGCCGCGGGGTGCTCACCCGGATCGACCATCGCACGGGCGAGGTGGACGTGTGGTCCTCCACCCAGGTCCCACACAT
Organism: Nonomuraea rosea; assembly: GCF_039539705.1. NCBI lineage: Bacteria > Bacillati > Actinomycetota > Actinomycetes > Streptosporangiales > Streptosporangiaceae > Nonomuraea > Nonomuraea rosea. The sequence continues at coordinate 33,792 of NZ_BAABDQ010000039.1, forward strand.
GGTCCGGCGCGGGATCTGCGCCGCCACCGGATGGACGACCGACGGGGTACGGGTGCACGTCCCCGACGTCGGCGGCGGCTTCGGCACCAAGGCCAACGTGTACCCGGAGGAAATTCTGGTGCCGCTGCTGGCGCGGCTGACCGGCCGGGACGTGGTGTGGGTCGAGGACCGCCAGGAACACCTGACCGCCGCCGCCCAAGGCCGGGACCAGGTCCACCGCTGCGTCTTGTCAGTGGACGCCGACGGCCGGATCCTCTCGCTGGAGGACGACTTTCTGGTCAACATCGGCGCGGGCAGCCTGTGGGTCGCCGGGATCATCGCGAACACCGCGATCCACATCCTCGGGCCGTACCGCGTGCCCGCCGCGCGGGTCGGCGGGAAAGGAATCTTCACCAACAAGGCGGTCGTCGCGCAGTACCGCGGCGCCGGCCGGCCCGAAGCGTCGTTCGTACTGGAACGCAGCCTGGACGCCGCGGCGCGCCGGCTGGGGCTCACGAACGTCGAGATCCGGCGGCGGAACCTGTTGACCGCGCAGGACATGCCGTATCCGCGGCCGTTGCCGTACCGGGACGGGGTGCCGATCGTCTACGACGGCGGCGACTACCGGGCTTGCCTGGACGCCGCCCTGGACCTGTTGCCGCCCGACGTGGTGGCGCAGGAACAAGCCGCGCATCCGGAGCTGCGCATCGGCCACGGCGTCGGCTGCTACTTGGAGGCGACTGGGCGCGGCCCTTACGAGGCCGCGCAGATCACCGTCACGCCGCAAGGCCGGATCGAGGTGATGACGGGCGCGGCATCGGCCGGGCAAGGCCACGAGACAAGCTTCGCGCAGGTCGCCGCGGAAAGCCTTGGTCTGCCCATGGAAGCGGTCCGGCTGTTGCCCACCGACACCGGATCACTCGCGCACGGAATCGGGACCTTCGCCAGCCGATCCGCCGTGCTGGCGGGCAATGCGATCGCTCAGACTGCCGCACTGCTCGTGGACGCCGGCCGGCGTCGGTACGCGCGAGCGACCGGCGCGGACCTGGCCGACGTCGGCTACCGCGAAGGGGTCTTCCAAGCGCCTGGCCGTGATCCGGCCGGCTGGCGTGAACTTGCGCGGCTCGGCGCACCAGGAGAAGCGCTGGAAGGCGAGCCACCGCTGTACGCCGCGAGCATGTACCGCTGCCGAACGGTGACGTGGACCATGGGCGCCCACGCCACTGTCGTCGGTGTGCATCCGGGGACGGGGATCGTGCGGGTGCTGCGCTATGCGGTGGCCCACGAAGGGGGAGTCGAGATCAACCCGCTCGTCGTGGAAGGCCAAGTGCTCGGCGGTGTGGCACAGGGGATCGGAGGGACGTTGTTCGAGGAGTTCCGCTATGGGGCCGATGGCGGCCCGCGGTCGACGACGTTCGCCGAATACGGCCTGCCGGGCGCAAGCGAGGTTCCGGAGGTGCAGATCCGGCATCTCGGCGTACCCACCGACAATCCGCTCGGGGTGCGCGGCGCGGGGGAAAGCGGGACCATCGCGGTCGCCGCGGCTGTGGCCGCCGCGATCGACGCGGCGACCGGCTGCACGCACGTCACCGCGACCCCCATCGCCCCTCGGACGATCAAGAGCGCCCTTGATGCCGCATGAAGCCCGCAGCGGTCGACTATGTCCGCGCGGAGTCCGTCGCGCAGGTTCTGGACCTGCTCGCGGACGCCGAGGACGCCCGGGTGATCGCCGGCGGGCAGAGCCTGATCACGATGATGAACCTGCGCCTGGCCAGGCCACGCCTGCTGGTGGACATCACGGGCCTGGCCGAGCTCGCGCGCACGTTCGACGACGGCGACTCGATGATCCTCGGCGCGCTCGTCCGGCAGCGCTCGCTGGAGACGGATCCGTTGCTCACGCATCGCCTCCCGCTCGCCGCCGACGCCGTACGGCACACCGGGCACGTGGCCATCCGCAACAGAGGGACGCTCGGCGGAACCCTCGCCCACGCTGACCCGTCGGGAGAGCTGCCGCTCGTCGCACTTGTCTGCGACGCGACCCTTTACCTGGAATCCCGTGACCGCGGCCGCCGCGAGGTGCGTGCCGGGGACTTCTTCCTGTCCTACTACACGGCCGATCTCGCCGCCGACGAGCTGCTCACCTGGGTACGCATACCGGTCCAACCCCCCGGTCATGGCTGGGGATTCACCGAACACGCCCAGCGGCACGGTGAGTACGGCATCGCCGGGGCCGGCGCGCTGGTCACGACCGACGAGCAGGGCAGGGTCACCAGTGTCCGTGCAGGTCTGCTGCACGCCGCGGACCGCCCCTTGCTGGTCAGTGCGGAAGCGGATGTCGTCGGCGAGTCACCCTCGCCCGAGGCGTGGTCCCGGATCGCTCGCTCCTGGGTGCGCGCGGCAGAACCGGTCGAGGACACCGACTACGTGCGCGCCGTCGCCGCGGACGCGCTCAGCACCAGCCTCATACTGGCCCACGACCGTGCTCGGGAGGAACGACAATGACCGACCATGTCATCCGCGTAGCCGTCAACGACAAGCAGATCGAGGCGACCGTGCCCGCCCGCCTGACGCTGGCGGACTTCCTACGCGATCTACTCGGCCTGACCGGCACCCACCTCGGTTGCGAACATGGCGTGTGCGGGGCCTGCACGGTCCTGGTGGACGAGCGAAGCGTGCGCGCCTGCATAACCCTGGCCGTACAAGTCGACGGCTGTTCGATCACGACGGTCGAAGGCCTGACCGGCCCACTCGCCGACCGGTTGCGTGCCGCGTTCAGCCGCCGCCATGGCCTGCAATGCGGCTTCTGCACGCCGGGTTTCCTCATCACGGCAACGGAGATGATCCAGAACGATTCCCGCCCGAAGCCGTTGACCGCCGACTACGTCCGGGAAACCCTGTCGGGCAACACATGCCGATGCACCGGATACCAAGGCATCGTCCAGGCGATGCTGGACGCCGAGGCGCCCGATCACATCACAGGTTGAATCGCCTGAAGGACTCTGCTGGTTAACTCGTTTCAGGCGGTCAGAGCGGGTTCGAGTCGGGCCAGGTGGCTGGTGCGTTTCCGGTCCAGGGGTTGGCCTGCGGCTCTTGGGCGCTTTCATTTGAGAAGACGCTCAAAATAGCTTTGAGCGGCAGCCTTGAAACGTTGGCCATGCGACACCAGCTCGGACTCGATCAGCAGAGCGAGCGACTCGGTCAGTAGTCGACGGCGCGGCGGCGGTGCACGAGCTTGAGGCCCGTCTCGACCATCGACCAGCCTAGGCGCGCCTCCCAGGCACGGACGGCCGAGCCGAGGCGGGTCGCAGGATGCAGGGCCGGTCGATGGTGGCCGTCCAGCGAACGCGTCAGGCGGTGCGGAATGGGAAGCCGTTCATGTGCACGGCGACGTTCTCGCGTCCTTCCACGTCCCCCGCCTCGCGAGCCGCGCTGGAGCGCTCGCGCCACCGCTCGACCAGCTCGTTAAGCTCCCCCTTCAGGCCGCGCAGCTCGTCGGCCGTCAGCGACAGCAGGTATTCGGCGCTGAAGGCCGAATTGCGCCAGCTCTCGTCCCAGGCCGATTTAGAGTCGAGGTAGGTCTCGTACAGCTCGCTGTACTGACGGGCATACACGCGCGAGACCGCGGTGTGGACGGCGTCGCGCTCGGGGGGCGTCGCGCCAGTCCTCGTCCTTGGTGGTGATGACGGTGGCCGCCGGGCGCCACCAGCGCTCCCTGGCGTCGCCGCTGGCCGCCGGGCCCGGATGGAAGGTCTGCTTGTCGTCGGGCCGGACGGCAGATCGACGTTCAACCGGCTCAAGAAGCCCGCCCAGCGGGCCACCTGGTCGCGGCTGCGGGATCAGGTGAGATGGCTGGATCAGGTGGACGCGCTCGGCGACACCGACGCCTGGCTGGACGGCATCGCGCCGTCGAAGATCGCCGACTTCGCGGGGTGAGGCCGACACCCAGGACGCCAACACCTTTTCGCGCTACGACCCCGTCAAGCAGGTGGCGTTACTGGCTCGCTGCGATACCGCACCGCGGCGCCCGGTTTGCGTGATCGCGACGGCATCGGCTCCTCCACGAGCCAGCGCATCATCGCCATCAGCTGCGGAAGGCTCGGGCCGGCCCAGTCCAGCCCATGACCTCGGCAGTACGACAAGTACAAGGCGATCCGGCCCGCGTAGGTCTTCTCGGTGTTGAACGCTCGGCCCGCCCCGCGCAGCCCTGCCAGGTACGCGCACGCCTCGACATGCAACTCGAGGTCCTCATCATCGATAACCACCCACGACACCGACTCATCGGCGGCTACCGCTCGTTCAGCCCGGTAGTGCTGCTCGGGCGTACCTGACCTGCCCAACATGCCGTACGGACCCCCAGATACTGTGCGCCAAGTAGCCGCCCACGCTACTTGAAGTACTTGCTTCACTACTGGGAGTCACCCAAGATAAACGACAACGGCGTGGGGAGCCAGGCGGATGATGTCGCCGTAGTCCGCCTGGTTGGTACGCAGCCAGGACATGCGGTCGCACTCGTAGGCGAGGAGTTGGCCGACCAGCCACTGTCCGCGAGGGCCTGGGATTTTTAAGAACAAAAGGGCCACACGGGAAAGATCGCTCGTCATTGACTTCCGAGTCGGCGCTACCCCGGCTGGCGCCTGCCAAGCTGCAGCGTGTGACGATTCGCATGCTTATCGCCGATGATCAGGAGCTGGTGCGGGCCGGCTTCAAGATGACCCTCGACGCCCAGCCCGGCATAGAGGTGTCGCAGCGCAGTCCTCTCGCGACGTGACCGACCTCAACGACCTGCGATCCATCCGGCGGAAACCGGTAGTTGCCGGCCTGACCAGCGAATACCACCGCGCCGCTTGACCGCGTAACTCGATATTCGAGCGGGACAAGCAGAGTCCTTCAGGGTGCGATGCTCCGGGCGCCGGGGCCGGGTGTCGCCTGGGTGACGTTCGGGGTCAGGGCGTGATGGTCGTGCTCGCAGGCCAGAATGGCGCTGACCGCACCGCCGCAGTCGCGGTGCCGGACCTGGACGGGCGGACCGTCCGGACCGGTCGTCCAGCGATCGCCCCACTGCATGAGAGCGATGAGCGCGGGCAGCAACTCGAGACCCTTTTCGGTCAGTTGATATTCGTAGCGGCCGCGTTGCCCGGGTTCCTGATAGGCGACGCGTTCGAGCACCCCATGGTCCACGAGCTTGGCCAACCGCTCGCTGAGCAGATTTCGGGCGCATCCGAGGGCTTGATGGAAGTCGCCGAACCGGCGGAGCCCGAAGAACGCCTCACGCAGCACGAGCAAGGACCACCGTTCGCCCACGATCTCGAGCGCGCCTTTGATGGAACAGTTCTCGGCGCTGTAGCGAAGCCGGGTCTCGACGGAATCCATGCCCCCAGGATAGCTGGGTTGACAAGCAGTACTCAGGCGTGGAAGCTGAGTATCGCTATTAAACTCAGCCCTGCGGAGGTCGAACGATGCCCCAGCTCGATGCCTATATCCCGGCCGGTGCCCTGACCCCCGACGCCGAACACGGCCTGATCGCCCGACTCACCGATCTGCTCATCCGCCACGAGGGCGCCGACCCCGCCAACGAGATGGTCCGCTCCATCGCCTGGGTGTTCGTACACCGCCCCGAATCCGTCTACGTCGGAGGGCTGCCCTCGGCGGCGCCACGCTACCGATTCATCGCCTCCGTCCCCGAAGGGCAGTTCAACGCCGATCGTCGCCAGGCGATCGTCGCCGACATCACCGAGGCTGTGCTCGACGCCGAGCAGGGGGCCCATCCGCGTGACCCGATGCGCGTCTGGGTGTTCACTCCCGAGGTGCCCGACGGCACCTGGGGCGGCGCGGGTAGCATCGTGACCTTGGCCGACATCGTCGGCCTGGCTCTCGGCGACATGCAGCAGGGCCGCGAATACGCCGAGCGCGTCTTCGCCGAACGGCGCGGTGAGCTGGTCACCGCCACCACCCGATCGGATGAGGAGGCTTCCGCCCGCGTCACCACCGAAGCCGGCCCCGTCCAGCGCCGCCAGCCAAGCTGAAACCTCCACACCATCCTGGCGACCAGCGCTCTCACGAAGGCGGCCAATCGGCGTTGTCGCAGGTCAGGCAGTTCCCCCAGGACTACGGCCAGGCCGTCAACGGCACCCCCAGGCGCAGCGTACGGATTCAGCTCGGCGGCCTCCTCGCGAGCTATGTCATGGCATCGAGATTGGTCAGGACGTCCCGCGATTCGGCCTGGGCCCAGCTGAAGATGCCGATCGACATGGTGCTGCGCTCCTGGGCGGCGCGGAGCGCGTAGACCTCGGCGCGGGCGGTGTGGACGGCCCTGTCCTCCGGAGCGGCGTCGCCGGCGAGCTGGGTGAGGTGGCAGGCCAGCCCGTGCTCGCCGGCGCGGGCCAGCTCGGGGGCCAGACCAAGTACGAGAGAAAGGGGCAGCGTCCCCTCCCACTCGGAGAAGTTCCTGATCAGAGTGGGTACGGCGGCGGGGTGCCAGGACCTCGGTGACCTTGGCGATGGCTTCGGCGCCGGGTTTGACGTAGCGCATGGCGGTGCGGGGGTTCTTGTGCCGGGTCTTGCCCATGATGAGCTGCAGCGGGACTTCGGCGTCGCCGAGGTGGGTGGCGGCGCTGTGACGCAGCTGGTGCAGGTCGAGCCCGGCGTACTTGTCCAGCAGGACACGGGCGCGGTCGTAGCCGAGGCGGGCGCGGCCGGTGTGCGGGCAGATGTCGGCGGCCGCGGGGCGGCGGGCCGGGACCGGGCGGCGTTCGGACAGGAACAGCGGGCCGTGCGTGCGAGGGCTGCCGTCCGGGAGCCGGAGCAGGCGGGGTAGCAAATGGGCGGTGCCGCTGTCCCAGTACACCCACTCGACGGCGCCGCCCTTGGAGTTGACGGGGCGCGGCGGTGCTCCAGGTCGAGGTCCTCGACGTTCAGCGCGAGGATCTCGGCGGCTCTGGCCGCCGTTTCGGGGCATGACGAGCATCCGAACGAAAAGTCCCGTTAGCAGAGCAGCGTTGAGCGGCTTGCCGTGACTTTCCGTTCAGATGCGTCTCGCCGAAGGGTTCTCGCAGGTCATGACGGATGCAGCCGGGTGGCCTGAACGGGTGTGACACGGGCGGCGAACACGCGGTGCGCCTTGCGCTCGGTCGGGCTGGCATCGGCGAGGGCAGCGCTCTGCTCCAGCGCGGCGCGGTGGAGTGCGAGCGGGGCCGTGATGCGGATTGAGTAGCCGTGGCCGCGGCGGATGGTCTTGGGGGTGACCTGGTGACGTCGGGCCAGGGCCTTGACTGCGGCACCCTGGCGGTACTCCTCGACAATGGTGGCTGCCTTGTCCTGGTCGAGGGCGGCGGGGCGGCCGAGGGCTTGCCGGCGGTCTTGGCGACTGCGACGCCCTCGCGGGTGTTCTCGCTGATCATGTCGCGCTGGAACTCCAGCACGGCGGCCAGGACGGAGACCATCATTTTGGTGCCGGGGTCGTCGCTGGCCAGGTCGATGCCGGACAACAGCCCGGATTCGACGCGCAGGTGGAGGCCGCGGCGGATGAGCACCGGGCGCAGAGCGAGGATGTCGGCGACGGAGCGGAACAGGCGGGCGGCGTCGGCGATGCGGATGGTGTCGCCGACGGCGGCCTCGTGCAGCAGTGTGGTGAAGCCCGCGCGGTCCAGGGAGAGTTGCCGGCTGGAGGTGGCGGGGTCTTCGTAGACCGGGGCGCCTGCGTCCAGCAGGGCGGTGAGGGCGTGCCGCTGGCGGGCGTCGATCTGCTTGTCAGTGGAGTGCCGCAGATAGACCAGGTCAGCCACGCCTGGCATCCGCGGAGTGGTTGCTGGTGAAGGGGATCTCCGTGCCGTTCCAGTCGGTCTGCTTGACCAGGGCCATCGTGCCCCCTTCCCGAAGGTCGGCCTTGTGGTAGCCGGCGGGTGTCCGCGACCACTTTAAGGGGGCGGAAAAGGGGAGGCGGAAGTCAGTATCGGATTCCATTGGATCGACCAGCCGTTTCCGCAGGTGGCGGACGGCGGTTTGATTGGATCCGCCCATGGGGGCGCAATCGACCGATTCCACCCCACCCGTCAGTCGATCGGCACCACGGGGCGTCACATCATGTGACATCAAACTGCATTCTCTGCGCGGCTCCTACTCGACCCCGAACCCGGCGAGGCCGCTTCGGAAGCCGACAACGATGTGCCCGGCCTCGTCCACAGCAACGGCTGTCACAGCGTCGGGAAGGTGAAGGCGGGGACCGATCTGCCGGCGGGTGGTGAGGTCCCACACCTCGACCATAGGACCGCTGGCGGCGACGGCAACGGGGTGGCCGTGCACGGATGCCGCCGTGAGTACCTGCACGTTGACGGCAGGCAGTTCGCCGAGGTGGCGGCCGGTAGTCACCTCCCACAGCCTCACCGGCACGTCCTCTTCCCAGTTCCAGTTCTCGCTCGTGGTGAGGGCAACCGGCTGACCGCCGACCACGGTGGTGGCGAGCTGCTGCACGGGTGGGCCGTGGCGCCCAGGGGAAGGGGTGCTGGTCTGCCGGTTGGTGGCCAGTTCCCGGACGCGGATGGCGCCGTGGAAGGAACCGGCTACGGAGACGGGTGTGCCGTCGATCACCGCGGTGTCGACGGCGCGGACCCAGCGGCGGTGGCTGATGCCGGGCGCACCGATCTGCTCGCCGGTGGCGACGTTCCACACCCGCACGGTCTTGTCGGCGCCAGCGGTCACAACCAGGGGCTGCCCGGCCGCCGAAGCGGTGGCGACTGAGCAGACGGGGGCGGTGTGGCCGGTCAGCGAAGCGCCGAGTTGCTTACCGGCGGCCAGGTCCCAGATCCGGACGGTGTGGTCGTCGCTGCCGGTGACGGCAACGGTGCGGTCGTCGACGACGGTGGTGGCGAGCGCCCGTACCGGTCCGTTGTGCCCCATGAGCGGCTGCCTTACCGGCTGGCCCGAGGTCAGATCCCACAGGCGGACGCTGTGGTCGTCGCTGCCGGTGACCACCACGGGCTGTTCGTCGATCACGGCGGTGGTCATCGCTCGCACCGTCCGGCGGTGGCCGACGGCGGACTCCGCGCCCTCCAGCCCGAACTGCAGGTCCCATATCCGCAGTGTGCCGTCGCTGCTGCCCGTGACGGCGACCGGCCGGCCGTCGAGCATGGTCAGGTCGATCGACCACACGAAGTCGGTGTGCCCGGTGAAGACATGAAGCTGCTTTCCGGTGGGGAAGTCCCAGAGCCGGACGGTGCGGTCGACGCCTGCGGTGAGCGCCACCGGCCGGCCGTCGAGCGTGGTGAAAGCGACACCGGACACTCCCCGCTCGTGGCCTGTCCACGGTTCTCCGATCGGCAGGCGGGTGGCCAGGTCCCACACCCGCACCGTGCCGTCGTAGTGGCCTCCGGTGACGGCCACCGGGCGACCCTGCAGCGTGGTCGTGGCCAGTGTGGACACGGTGTCCTTGTGAGCGGTGAACGGTTCACCCAGCTGTTCACCGGTGGCCAGATCCGAAACCCGGATCGCCCCGAGTGAGCCGCTCGACACCACCACCGTCCTGCCGTCGAGCTCGGCCGTGGCCACATCCGTCGCCATGTACGCGTGACCGGTGAACGGTTCAGCGAGTTGTTCGCCGGTGGCCAGGTCCCACACTCGCACCGCCCCGTCGAAGCCGCCGGTGACCGCCGCCGGCCGACCGTGGCGCGTGGTCGTCGTGACCCCCCGTACGATCGCCGCGTGCGCCGTGAACGGGCTGCCGATCTGCCGGCCGGTGGTGAGGTCCCACACCCGTGCCGACTTGTCGTTGCTGGCGGAGACTGCGACGGGCCGACCGTCGAGCGTTGCCGTGGCAAGTCCGTACACGGCGCCCGTATGCCCGGTGAGCGGGCTGCCGATCTGCTTCTGGGTGGCGAGGTCCCACAGCCGTAACGAGCCGTCTTCAGAGGCGGAGACGACAAGGGGCCGACCGTCGACGACTGCGGCAGCAACCGCGAATACCGAAATTCCGTCAGCATAGGGCGGTTGCTGTCCAAGGGGCGGCATGGACGCTAACTCCCCGGTCGACCGCCAAACCCATCGCAGGCCCCACCCCTTCGCGTCGCCGAACGGCGCTGACACCACGGACGTCTCACGCGCTGACATGGCGCACACAGTACAGCCGGGGAACGACACCGGCAGGAGACGGGACGCCGCAGGCTTACAGGATGTCCTCCTCCCAGTCCGGCTCATCGGGGTTGCGGAGCTGCCGGACGCCGGCGGGACCAAGGTCGGGTTGGGCGAAGGAGTAAGTGCCGATCACGTTGATGTGCCGGCGGACGAAGGGGGACAGCCGCGCAACGTCTTCCTCGGCCAGCGGATAGCCCTCGGCTTTGAGCTGATCGAGGGCCCGGTCCATGTAGAAGGTGTTCCACAGCGTGACACAGTTGAGCACCAGGCCGAGCGCGCCGAGCTGGTCTTCCATGCCCTTGTTGTAGCTGGTAGATCTCGCCCTTCCTTCCGTGGAAGATCTTCCCCGCCAGTGCATGACGGGATTCTTGCAGGTTGCGCACGCCCTTGATGTCACGCCGGTAGGGCTCCTCCACGGCATGGGTGAGGATGTGGAGGGTCTTGAAGATCCGCCCGTAGTGGGCGATCGCCTCCCCGAGCGGGGGTCGGGTTGCCGTCCCGCTGGATCATGCGCATCACGTCGTAGGCGCGGATCTCACCGGTGTAGATCGACACCACGACGCGCAGGATGTCACTCCAATGGCGCTTGATCCGTTCCAGATCGATCTTCCCACGCGCGAACCGGGACAGGCTGCCGTAGCCGGCGTCCTGGATGCGCCAGCCCTTCTGATCGGGGATATCGGCCAGCGCGGGCCGGTACTGCATGCCCAGCAGGTGGACCAGGCCGAACACGACGTCACTGTAAGATCCGGTGTCGGTCACCAGAACCTCAGGGCGCAGTCCGCCGTCCCGCCGGAACGCCACATCGATCATGTGGAGCGAGTCGCGCACGGTTCCGTTGACGACCTTCGAGCCGAGGTCTACCCCACGGTCGTTGATCATGTTGAGCCACGTGATACCGCGCGAGCGGCCGAAGAATTTTTTGCTCGGGCGAGTGTAGATCGAGGGCACTGGGACCACGAACCGCATCCCGTCGATCGCGGCGACCAGCCCGCCGCCGAGCGCTTGGGCGAAACCGATCTTGCCCTGCTCATCAATGAGCGGGCCGTTGGCCAGGGTGTAGGTCTCCGCCGACAGGTAGTTCTGCACCACGTGCGACAACCGTCCGCGTTCCAACGCCGGCGTGCCCGCCTTCACCACCGGCGCGTACCCGATGTTCAGCGCTTGGGCCGTCAGGCAGGCCGCGACCGAGACGTGGAAGTCGGCGAGCTTGCTCACCCCGCCGGCCACCGAGGTGAACGCGGCCTCGAACTCCTGAACGCGCGTCGTATGAAGTTTTCGCTTGAGAGGCGCCTCGCACTGCGGGGCGTCTTCTTTTTGCCTCGGGCGACTCCTGGGCCTTGGAGTGGTTTCCCCTTACGCGCTGTTTGGGCCGGTGGTGAGGACGGTGGTGTGTTGGTCGGTGCAGATGATCAGGTGTCCGGCGGGAGTGAGGGTCAGGGCGGTGATCGGGTTGGGGAAGGACAGGGTGGGGCCGATCTGCTGGTGGGTGGTGAGGTTCCAGACGCTGGCGGTGTGGCCGGTGGCGATGAGGGCGACGGGGTGGCCGTGGACGCGTGCGGCGGCCAGGGCTTGGGCGCCTTGGGTGGGTAGTTCGGTGGTGGGCAGGCCGGTGGTGAGATCCCAGACTTTGACGGCTTCGCGGGGGTGGTTGCTGCTGGTGATGGCTATGGGCCGGTTGTCGGTGCCGGTGGTGATGGCGATCTTGCGGATGGGTTTGCCGTGGCGGCCGGTGGGGTGGGGGGCGATGTCGCGGTTGGTGGTTAGGTCGCGGATGCTCAGGCTGCCCTGCCGGGTGCCGGCGACCGCAATGGGTCGGCCATCGATGGCGGTGGTGGTGACTAAGGCGTGAACCCAGCGGCGGTGGCTGGCGGGGGGCGGCGGGAGCGGGTCACCGGTGGCCAGGTCCCAGCGGTGGATGGTCTTGTCCGCGCCGGCGCTCACCGCGATCGGCCGGCCGTCCACGACGGCGGTGTCCAGCGCGTGGATCTCACCAATGCCACCTGCTTGGGCGGACTGAGCGGCCTGAGCAGACTGGCCGGTCAGGGCGATCCGCCCTGCGGTGGCGAGATCCCAGATGCGCAGGGTGCCGTCGACGCCGCCGCTGACAACGGTCAGCCGCCCGTCCACCACAGCGGCCGCGACATGCCGGACCTCCCCGGCGTGGCCGCTGAGCCGGAGGCCGGCTGGCTCTCCCGTGTCCAGGTCCCACACCCGCACCGTGGCGTCGGCGCTGCCGGTGATCACGACCGACCGGCCGTCCAGCACCCCGGTGGTCACGGCACCGATCACCCCCGCATGCCCGCCGCCCGCGGGCTCACCCCCGCCATCCGCACCATCGGCCAGATCCCACACCCGCGCCGTGCCATCGCTGCCGCCAGTGACCGCGACGGGCCGGCCCTCCAGCACAGCGGCCGCCAACGCTAGCATCGAGCCGCCGGCGTGGCCGGTCAGCGGGTCGCCCACCGGCTTGCCGGTGGCCAGATCCAACACCCGCACCGTGGCGCCGCCGCCGTCGGTGACCGCAACAGGCCGGCCGTTCAGCACGGTGGTCGCCACCGCTAAGGTCACCACCGTCCTTACCCCTCTGGTGTGGCCGGTCAGCGAGGTCTCGATCGGCTTGCCGGTGGCCAGGTCCCACCCCCGGACCCTGCAATTGCCGTCGCAGATGACCGCGACAGGCTGGCCCTCCAGCACGGTGGTCGCCACCGTCCTTACCCCGCTAGTGTGGCCGGTCAGCGGGTCGCCGATCGGCTTACCGGTGGCCAGGTCCCACACCCGCACCGTGGTGTCGGCGCTGCCGGTGATCGCGACGGGCCGGCCGTTCAGCACGGTGGTCGCCACCGCTCCCACCCAGCCGGTGTGGCCAGTCAGCGGGTCGCCGATCGGCTTACCGGTGGCCAGGTCCCACACCCGCACCGTGGTGTCGGCGCTGCCGGTGATCGCGACGGGCCGGCCCTCCAGCACAGTGGCTGCCACCGCTCCCACCCAGTCGGTGTGGCCAGTCAGCGGGTCGCCGAGCTGCTTACCGGTGGCCAGGTCCCATACCCGAACCATGTGATCGTAGCTGCCGATGACCGCGACGGGCCGGCTGTTCAACACGGTGGTCGCCACCGCTGACACCCCGCCGGTGTGGCCGGTCAGCGGGTCACCTACCGGCTTGCCGGTGGCCAGATCCCACACCCGCACCGTGGTCTCGGCGCCGGTGACCGCGACGGGCCGGTCGTCCAGCACGGCGGTCGCCACCTTTGCCACCCCACGGGTGTACTCAGGCGGGATGGGTGCTCCCATCACCGGGCTGCACGCCAACTGCCGGCCGCCCCACCGCGTCCACCGCACCTCCCACCCGGGGGAATCGACGAACGGGACCGCGACATCGGGTAAGCCGTGAAAAGACATGCCGCACAGCGTAACCACGAACACCGACAACATCACCGAGGTCCTACAGTCCGGCACCGCACATTTATCACTGCTACATAACGCCCCGATACGTTACAGAATGTTACTTTGCACGGACCCGAGTGGAGACACACACAAGACTCGCGCCGCACGCGTGCACTGCGCAGCCGGGAGGCGTGAGATGCGCCCTACGTCGTGCGCATCGAGCGGTCGGCAAGCCCGGCCGCGAGACTCGTACCATGTACGTGATAACAATCCATTATCACGTACATGAGCGATCGTGGCGAAGCGGCGACCAGGCGCACCTCTCGCCGGGACGGTGCGCGACTCCAGCACGTTATCCGGTACGTCGTGGCGGACATCGCACGGCCGCCGACATGAGCGCCGCACCGAATGTCGCCGCGCTGCGCGGCGGGCACATCACGCTCGCCGCGGCCGCCGACGCCTTCCTCGCCATCCCGCGCACGGCCAACCCCAACACCCACCGCGCCTATGCCTCCGCGATCGACCGCACGATCGCGCTGCTCGGCCGCGACCGGCCGCTCGCCGAAGTCGCCAACGCCGAGATCGGCGCCGCGCTCGCCGAGCTGTGGGGAGCGAGCGCGCCGGCGATGTGGAATCGTAACCGCGCCGCCATCACCTCCTGGCTGTCCTGGTGCCGCACCAAGAAGCGCCGAGGCGTGGCGGCAGCAACATCGGATGACGGCCAGCCATCAGGTAGGTGTCGTCCCCCTTCTCCACGAGTTGATCGGCGGTGAGGTGCCGGATCCGCTGGGCTTGGAGGGCGAACAGAAGAATGAGTGCGCCGGCTGCCCGGGCCTGGATGGGGAGCGCCTCGTCGGTCAGGCAGCGCTGCAGCAGTTGCCAGCGTTCGTCGTCATCGAGTAGGTCGGCGGGTTCCTGCCGCGGGATGAGCGGGACTGTGAGTTGGCGGCTGAGGCCGCGAGCCGAGGTCCAGTTCAGGAAGTAGCGGATGCGGTTGCGGCGCTGGGTGCCTTCCTCGTCGAGCCATTGGTCGAGGTCGTCCTGGCGAAGTTCTCCGAGAGTGGTTCCCTGGGCGTCGATCCAGGTCAGAAGGTCCAAGGCGACCAAGATTCGGCGGCGTAGGTCGCGGCCGACGGTGGTGGGGTAGGCGCGTTTGCTTGCGTGGTTCCGGGCGCGGCGCGGCAAGTTGACCGAACTCAGCCCGGTGCCGGCGTACGGATAGGTAGGTAAGGCATGTGGACCGGCCTTGAAGGCATGTTGCATCGGAGGCGTGCCCGGGTGTTCGACCGAGCTCGCGATGCCGGTTAGGCCGCTATCAGGGGCTGGGGTTGGTTGCGCCTGCTCATGATCCCCACCGAGGGCCTCCGTGTCCTGCTCCCGGAGGCTCTCGGCGTGTTCTCATATGCAGGTGATAGATCATTACCGGGACGTCCTGCGCCGCGTCGCCTGGCTGGACGCCCTCTGCTGGATCGTCGTGCAGCCCCTCGGCGAGCATCTCGGTCTCGACGACGTCTTATGGCGCGTGAACGGCGGTCGCGACCCCGAACAGCGCGTCATGGCCTACCCGCCCGAGGAGGCGCTGGAGGCGGACGAGCCCGTGCTCTTCGCCTTCGAAGGCGACGGCGCTTGGGGCCTGCTGGAGTTCACCTACGGTTACGGGCTCTCCGACCAGGTTCTCGCCACGGTCAGTGAGGGCGCCCGGGTGTGGATGGCGTCGTGGCACTTCAAGGGCGGCCACACGGTCGTCTATGCGGCCGACGGGCGGATCAGGGCGCGGATGTGGGAGTTCGTCTTCGGCGACCATCGGGAGGAGGATGGCGACCCGTCCGCCCTGACCGATCTGCGCACCCTGCTCGACGGCCTGGCCCGGGACGACTTCGACGGCAAGCTCGCCGCCGTGTTCGCCTTCACCGAGCAGACCACCGGGGTAGGCTTCGACGCCGATCAACTGCTCGCGGAGAACGCGCCTGTCATCGTTCTCGACGTGCCGCGCCCCTGACTCCCCGCTGCAACGCTCTGGGGCAGGGGGCTTGTTGTGATGCGCGATCAGGTAGGTGATGCAGTTCGCAGCGATGTGCGTGACTGGGTCAGCTGATGGTCCGGTTGAGGGCCTCGGGGGCACTCACATGGATGAGCGGCTCCGGGCGCATGCCCAGTCAGCAGATCTTTCGGTACGCCGGGCCTTCCGGCACGTACCGCTCCCATTCCTCCTGAGTAAAGGAACGCCCCACCTGAGCACACAGAAATGACAAGGGTTTGACGAGATAGCTCACGTCCCACAACCACACCATCCCGCCGCCGCCGCTGGCCAGCGTCTTACCGTCCGCCAGGAAGGTCACAGAGGAGATTGCGTCCCGGTCGCCGGTGAGCTGGACGATTTCCCGGGGCCCGCCACGTCCCACAACCGCACCGTCCCGTCGTCGCCGCCGCCGCTGGCCAGGATTTGGCCGTCCGGCGTGAACGCCACCGAGGAGACCCCGCCTTGGTGGCCGGTGAGCTGGGCGATTTCCCTGCGGCGGGTCACGTCCCACAACCGCACCGTCCCATCGACGCCGCCGCTGGCCAGCGGGACAGCCTGGAACTCTCTGGATGAGGCAACGCCTCCTGACCCTGCGCAAGCTCGTCGCCGACGCCTGTGCCACTCTCGGCGGCGTCGGCACCTTGAGCACTGCGAGGATCAGCCAACGTGGCACACGTGAAAGAAAAGATCATCACGCGCTGGCCTGCGAGAAGCGGCCACGAACCCAAGATAACGATCGAATCGCCGGGGCGAGGGCGGATGTTCCGTCCCAACGGCGAATTCTGGCGAGAGGACGGAGATGCTCGCTTGCGTCCTGCCGGTGGAGAGGCAGGGCAAGCCAGTCACGCGGATCCGGCGCCCGGCGGGCTGGCGTTGGCGCGGTCGCCGCGACCCAAGGCCGCGGCCAGGCGGCGGTCGGCGCGCTGGGCGGGACTGCGGGCCAGGTGGTCGGGGTGGGCGTACGTTTGCGTGGTGCGCGGGTCGGCGTGGCCCAGCAGGGCTTGGACAACGTCGAGGGGTTCGCCGGCCTCGAGCAGGGCGGTGGCGACGCTGTGCCGGATGCCGTGCGCGGTGAGTTCCTCGGGTTTGTCGACGCCGACGGCGTTGGCGATGCGCTGGATGAGCGTGGTCACGTAGGTGCGCTGCAGCGGCGCGCCGGTGCTGATGAGGAACAGCGGACCGGGCCGATTGTCGCGCTCGGCCAGGTAGCCGTCGAGCAGATCGCCGGTGAGGTCGGCGATGACGGCTTCGTGCCGGCGGCCGCCTTTGGCGGGCAGGGTGAGGATGCGGTGCTCGCCGCGAGTGCCAAGGTCGGCGAATTGGGCGCCGGTCAACTTGCTGACGCGGCAGGCGGTGCCTTTGAGCACGGCGAGGATGGCCTGCACCCGGTGGCTCTCCACCGCGACGGCGTGGGCGAGCATAGCGTTCAGTTCGGCCTCGGTGATGTACGGGGTGTGCTTGTCGCGCTGCCGTTTGGGCAGGTCCATCCCGTCGAACGGGTCACTGGCCACGACCTGGGCCCGGCGCAGGTAGCGGTACCAGCTTTTCAGCGCTGACAGGCGACGGCGCCGGGTCTCGACGGCATTGCCGGCGTGACGCATGGCGGCGGCGAAGGCGTCAGCCTCGATGAAGTCGACGTCGGTCGGATCCAGGCCGCGGGCCTGGATCCACCACAGCCACCAGGAGGCATCGGTGATGTAGGCCTTCTGGGTGTTGCGGGCGGCGTGGCGCTCGGCGAGCAGCCAGCCGCCGGTGGCGCGCAGGACTTCGTCGTCGGCGGCGGCGGCGCGGAGCAGCGTGGCCAGGCTATCCGGATCGCGGGCCGGGGGCGGGCTGCCCCGGCCGGGTAGTCGGATCGGCAGCGCCGCCGCCGGGATCATGTCGGCGAACGGCAGGTCAGGCTCCTCGACGTCGGCCGCGGTGGCGGGCCGATCGGCCGAGACGGCGGGGACGACGACACCGAAGCTGTGCATGGTGGCCAGCCGGTCCGCGTCCTCCCCGGACGGGGCCAGTTCACCCGCAGACGGCGGGCTCATCTCCGAACTCCGCCGCCGGGCTGCTCGCTTGCGCGCCACACGGCGCGAGCGGGCGAGAGCTGAGCGCCGGTGCGCGGCACCACGCGGATCTCCGTGTCGGCCAGGTCGGCCGGGGGGAGCACGATGCGTCCGGCGTCGCCCAGCCACACGGTCTCAGGAGCGGTGTTGCTATAGGTCGCCTCGCCGGTGAGAGTGAGCACCGGACCCCAGGTCACCGAGGCGCTTCGTGCTTCCAGACCGGGACCGCGGTCCGCGAGCCTGTCGCGGGAGGCGCTGGCGCGGCCCTGGGCGGGCACGCTGAGCCGCCAGGCGGTGAGCCTCGACCCCCGCCGCCACGGAGGCATACAGCCCCTGCCGGTCAGGGCGGGGTCGGGCCGGTGCGAAGGCTGTTGCGGCCTCGCGTGTCGCGGTCGGTGTCACGGTCCGTCTGGTCGCCCACGCGAAACAGGTCCGCAGCGGCGTCAGAGAGCGGGCGTGGGCCCGGCTCGTGGGCCCCGGCCGATGCGGCGACTCACCTGCTGGGACGATCCGGCGGCCACGCAGCGCCGGAGCGGAGGTGGGGGAGTGCTCGGTGCGCGGCACGGTCGCCACGGCGTCGCGCACCCGCACCTCGCTGCGGGCCGGGTTCTCCTCGGTCATGGGATGTGCCTGTCCTCACAGCTCGTGTCGTGCGGGGCGTTGCAGGTCGAAGAACATGAGGAGGTCAGCCTGCCTGAGCTCGTCCCGAGTGGCCGGGCTATCGGTCGGCAGCTCGGCCGCGGAATGTTCTTGATCATTTCTGTCCGCTTGCCACAGAACGTGGAGATGGAGCCCCTCGACCTGAGGGTAGCCACATCCCTCGCCGCTGGCGTTGGCCCGGACGGTGCGCCGCGCCCAGCAGTGCGCGCGGGCAGGAGAGCTACGGGCTGGCGGGGTCTCGCCCCGAAGCGGGCACCCGGGTCAGGCATCGGACGGGCGGGGCCGAGGCGTGCGAGCAAGGATGTGGCTGAGATCGATGCGGCTCAGCAGGCTCGGCAGGTCCAGACCGCCGGCCGGGGTGCGGGGACAGGTCGCGGGCCAGGTGCAGTCCTCAAGGTGAAGCGGGCCGACGAACTCCTCACCAGCGAACTCCTCACCGATGGGCGGGTCCCTCCCGTGCATCGCCCGGTGACCGGGTCGAGGAGGCATGAACACTCGCGCCGCTCGATGGTCGGCCGCACGCACACACGCACCCGTTCGTCCCCGAGTTCGGCCAGCAGGCCGGCCAGATGCGCGGCGGCGGCCACCGTCTCCTGCCACGCATGAGGCGCCGGCTGATCCCGCGGTACCCGGTGCAGGGCCTGGCGGGCGGCCGAGAACCGGTCATGTGCCGCCGCCAGGTCCGCATCGTCGTGATGGAGCACCACGAAGTCCAGGACGGCCTCATCCAGCCAGGACAGTCCTCCGTCGACCGGGAGATGGGATGGCGGCGCTGTGCCGACTGCGCTCAGCAATTGGGCGAGCTCGGCGGCGCTGCGGCCCTCCGCGCTGCTGGGGGCGCCCACGGCTACCATCCCGCCCGGCCGTGGCGGCGCAGCGACAGTGGGACCGGTCGGTGAAATTGCAGTGGCCATTGGTCACAACGTTTCAGTGTGCAGCTCAAAGGGCTAATTTCCTGGATCTGGTGATCCATTATCGATGATCGTTGCTGATGGATGTTCCTCGCTGCTGCAATCTTAATGACGTTCCATAGTGCAGCCATGTGAACACCTGCACGTCAAAGGAAAATGGTCGCGCTGATTTCAGCTGGGTTGGTCATCCCTTTGCAGTCAGTTCGCTGGGCCTGGGTGCTCTTGCTGCTCCTCAGCCTGACGAGTATGGCGGGGGAGCATGGCCGACCGCCGCGGTGGATGGGCCTGCGATGCAGGAGGCGGGAGCCTGTGGCCCAGGGCCGTCGTCAGGAGATTAGGGTGGGTGCCCCGAGGCTGACCATGAGGAAGAGCTTGTTCTCGTCGCACTCTGAAGCGTGATCGCTGTACGTGCACAGTTTTATGATCGAGCTCTCGTATCAGCCCCGACCGTGTTCCTGTTCCCGCATCTAGATGATTGCTTCCAAGGGGTTCAGTGATCGTAGGCGGTCAGGGCACGCATGACGGGCTGGCCGGTCTGATCGTTGTGCCAGATCGCGCTGGTCAGTGCGAGGATCCGCTGTAGGACGCGGACCATCACGCCGGCCGGAGTGCGGCCGCGGTGGCGTTCGAGGTCGAGCTGGCCCTTGAATGTCTCGTTCACCGACTCGATAAGCTGCCGTAGCGGCCTGAACAGCTGCGAGCCGGGACGCTCGGCCTCGCCCTTACGGGCAGGCCGCAGTAGCTGGAGGCCCAGCTCGGTGAGCCGCTGCTCGAAGCCGGCGCCGAAGTAATTCTTGTCACCGATCAGGGTTTGACCGGGCCGGTCGGCGGCCAGCTGCGGTTCGACATCGAATATGGCAAGCAGGGTCTCGCGCTCGTCGGCCTTGGCGCCTGTCAGCGCGAACACCACTGGCAGTCCGTGCAGCGTGCACACCAAGTGCAGCCGCAGCCCCCAGAAGAACCGCGAGTGACTGGCGCAGTACCCGTACTCGGCCCACCCTGCCAAGTCCGAGCGTTTGACGGTCTCCCGGGAGCGGCCGCACTCCACCGGAGTGGAGTCCACTACCCACACGTCGTCCGACCAGAGCGTGGTGTCGACCGCGAGCAGCCGGATGACCTGCTGGATCAGCCTGCCGGCCTTGCGCAGCCGCTTGTTGTAGCCAGGTGCCTTGGGCAGATACGGGAACAGGTGCCCCAGGTGCGTACGGGCGTGGCGGATCCACCGGCGCTCGGAGGTGAAACCGAGCAGGGCCTGCATCACCGACAGCGTGACCAGCTCGGCGTCGGACAGCCTGGGTGCAATCCCCACCGTCGGCCGCCACGGCGCTAGCTCCGGGGATTCCAGCAGCAGATCGTCGGTCCGCACAAAGAGTGCGGTCGCGAGGGTGTCCAGGTCAGCATCCAGCGTCTGAGTCCTCAACGGTTCAGCGTTGACCAGCACCGATCCTGGACACTCGCCCGACAGGCCCGTCGCGTCGTCGCCTGGCCCGATCGGCTGCGTCACGCCGCCTTCCGATAGGCGCGGAAGGCGTGCGTGGACATCAGGCCCATCACCAGGGCTGTTGCTGCGAGCAGCCCCAGGTGTGCCCAGAGCGTGCTCCAGTCGATGTGGGCGAGCATCGCCTCCCGGGCCGCGGTGACCGCCCATTCCATGGGGTTGTAGTCGGCGACGTGGCCGACCCAGGCGGGTGCGAGGGCAAGGTCCATCACGGCCGAGCTGAGGAACATCAGCGGCAGCGTGGTGAATTGGGAGATCGCGATGAGCGTTGCTTGCTGGCGGGTCAGCAGGGCGACGGCGTCGGACAGCGCCGAGAAGATCAGGGACAGCAGTACTGCGGCGAGGAGTGTGACGGCGACGCCGGCCACGCCCCCGGGGAAGCGGGCACCGGCGAGCAACGCGATGGCCACGATGATCAGGCTCTGGATGAGCGTCTGGATCGCCTGGTAGGCCATGGTCGCGATCACCAGGGCAGCCCGGCTGGCGGGGGAGGTGAGCATCCGGTCCATCACACCGCGGTCGATGTCCTGGAGGTAGGTCGTTCCCGCCCATGCGCTGGTGAACAGCGCGGTCATCATCACCACGCCCGGGGTGAGAAACTGCAGGAAGCCGCCGTCTGCGTGGGTGAACCCGGGCAGGTTCACGACCGAGCGGAAGAGCTGGCCGAACAGCAGCAGCCAGATCACCGGCTGGACGAGGCCGATGATGAGAAAGGTTGGCATCCGCCTCAGGCTGCGCAGCAGCCTGCCGGTCAGTAGCGCGGAGTGCGTGATCACGGTCAGCGGAGCCGAACTGGCGAAGCGCGCGGGTGCGGTGATCACTTCGTCACCTCCAGCCTCTTGGGGGCCGTGGCGGCGTCGAGGCTGTGGCCGGTGTGCCGGAGATAGACGTCATCGAGCGAGGGCCTGGCGAGCGTCGCGGAGCTCACCGCGACGCCCGCTTCCTCCAGCGCAGCAAGGACCGGTGGCAACGCCCGGGCACCGTCGCTGGTACGGCCGCGGACGGTACTGCCCTCCAGGGTGATCTCCCGTAGCTCGGGCACCGTCCGCAACACCGCAAGCGCCCTGTCGTCGGCCTGGGCGAGTTCCACGTGCACCGCATCGCCGCGCAGCTCGCTCTTGAGCTCGTCCGGGGTGCCCGCGGCGACCACCGTGCCGTGATCGACGATCGCGAGCCGGTCGGCGAGGTGGTCGGCCTCCTCCAGGTAGTGCGTCGTCAGGAGCACCGTCATCTCCTCCTGCCCGGCCATCCGCGCGATCTCGGCCCACATCTCGCTGCGGGCCTGCGGGTCGAGCCCCGTCGTCGGCTCGTCGAGGAAGAGCACCTGGGGGCGATGCATCAAGCCGAGCGCGACATCGAGCTTGCGCGCCATGCCGCCGGAGTACGTCTGCACCAGCCGGTCCGCGGCATCGGCCAGGCCGAACCGGTCGACGAGCTCGCGGGCCCGCGCCACGGCATCCCGGCGGGACATCCCATGCAGGCGCCCGGCAAGCAGCAGGTTCTCGGTTGCGGTGGCCATCGGGTCCGTGCCGGGCTTCTGGGACACGAACCCGATCGCCCGGCGCACCCGCTCCGGCCGCGTCCGCACATCGATCCCCGCCACGCGCGCGGATCCGGAGTCGGCGGCCGAGAGCGTCGAGAGGATCTTCACCGTGGTCGATTTGCCGGCCCCGTTCGGGCCGAGCAGCCCGAAGACGCTCCCCTTCGCCGCGGAAAAGCTCAGCCTCCGCAGTGCCGTGACCGGCGCCTTGCTCCGGCCCGCAGGATAGGTCTTGACCAGATCGACGGCCTCCACAGCCGGATCTGTTTCCTGGGCAGCACCCATCGTCACACCCCTTGTCAGGATCTGGTGTGACTTCCACCTTCCTGGTGTCACCGGACACGAGGAGGCTGAATGGCGAGGGTGGGACCCTACGGTGAGAAGTCGCCACAGACGCTAGCACACGAGGGCATGTGGCCGGTTCCGATGCGGACCAGGGCTCCCGCCGCCCTGAACACCTACGACCGCTGCCCCCCTTGGAAGCAATCATCTAGGCAGAAACGGCCGCGCGATTCCTGTGACGCGCGCTCATCTCACAAAGCCACACGGAGTCGTTCGTGGGCGGCAAGCGGTGGATCAAGGTGGACGGGTTGAGCGGCTAGACCTGTGTTACGGAGGACAGATCGAGTGTCGTGGGGTGTCGGACGGCTGTCCGTCGGTGGTCGCGGAGCCTGAAGGCAGGCGGCCTGACATGCGGAGTTCGTCACGTAGGAGGTGGTGGATGCGGGGCCATGCGCCAGCGTCGGTCCAGGAGAGGATGCGTTGTCGGCAAGTGGTCCAGGAGCATCCGATGGCGGAGGTGGGAACCTCGTGCCAAGGCCTGTCGCTGGTCATCAGGTAGAGGATGCCGGCCAATACAACACGGTCGTCGATGCGTCCGCCTCGGGAACCTCGGGACCGGGGTTCGGGCAGCACGGCAGCCACTTGCTTCCACAACGCCGTGGAGATGGGCGGGGTACGCGGTCGTCGATGGTCTGGTTTCGGGGCGGGAGCGGCCGGCCGGAGCATGGAAGGGCGTAGTTGCTTGACTCGTATGCGAGAAAGGCCGCCAGCCCGCCCCATGTCGATGAGGGCGGCCTTGGTCCATTCGTAGGTAATGAGTCGGCCGTCGTTCTGCCGAATCAGTGGGTCAGTTGGCTTGCGGATTGCCAGGAGATACTGCAGGACGGCGCGTGCAGAACTGGAGAGAGGGAGCGTCTCATCGTGCCCGTCGCTGTGCGAGATGACAATGACAGCGCGCAGTTCGTTCTCCGGTGTAACGACGTCGAGGATCTGGTTGGTGTCCAGTCTGGCGAGGGCGTTGACCGTGAGGCCGGTGTCATTGAGCAGCACGATGGCCGAAGCGTGCCTCGGCCATCTGCTCGCAAGACGGGCGCATCCCGCCTGTATCTGTTGGCGTTCGGCTGGGCTGAGGGGCGAAGGCTTGGCCTTGAGGGGAGGGGGTGGCACGGTAAGCCCGGCGGCCGGATTGGACGGTACCAGGCCGTGGCGAAGACTGAATTGGTAGAACGATCTGATGACAGCTAAGCGGTGCGTGGCGTGGATGTCGACGAGGTGGTCCCGATACGCTGCCAGGTCGTGCGTCGTGAGGCCGAACAGATCCGATCCGATAGTGGTGTCGTTCAGCCAGATGAAGAAGGCGGCCACGCTTCTGAAGTAAGTTTGTCTGGTGGTAGTGGACTTGCAGCTTAGGAACCAAGCCTGCAGGCTCTGCTCGATGCGCCGGTCGCTGGATGACAGGAGCGCGTTGACACGGTTGACCTTGTCTCTAACGGAGGCGCCGGCGGCACCGTCCAGCGGCTGCAGCCCAGGAACGTCGCCGATGGAGTAGAACGGGCCGCCATGGGCTCGGATGATCTCGGTGATGCTGGTCTCACCATGACGGTCGCGTGGATTGTGTAGTGGCTGGGTGAGGATGCTCGGCGCCGCGCGTGAGAGGTTGACGGCGGCCGAGGCTCGCGGGTTGTTGGGGCCGTTCATCGCCGATACTGCTTCTTGCGGTGTGTACTCCCCGCCTCCAGATGGGCGTTGCAGTGCTGCAGGGCCGCGTTGCGGATCACGGCACGGTCGGTGCCGGCCCCAGCTGCGCACTCAAGTTGGGTACACAGCGCGGCAGGGGGCTCGCCAGGGTGTACCAGTGCTGCGGCGACCCTGTGCCGCGAGACCGCTGGCGAGGCGGAGCTCTTCGGAGGGATGGCGGCCCGGCGTGCGCTGCGCCTGAGCGGCTCGCTGGAAAAGGAGGGCCGCAGCAGCGCCCTATGGAAGGCGACGAAGGCAAGTCCGGGAGTCCGACCCCGTTCGTGTAGGTAGGCGCGGATGTAGCTCGCCGGGGTGGTGCATGAGCCGTGCTGGTCTGCGTTCAGCCACGTGAGGCTGGCAGCGCGGAGGACGTCAGGAGCAGCGCTACGGTGCAGGAAGGCGTTCAGGCCGCCAATGGTGCGGGCGGGAGCCGGGCTTGCCTTGTGAGGAGGATGGAGCGGTAGGTCGGGCGACGCGGCCAGCCACCAGTAGCCGGCGCGGCCGGTCGCGTCATGGCCTTTGGCGCGGCGCTGATCGGGGCACGATGCTGGCGACGGCTGGGCGGTCAAAGGCGAGGATGTCTGAGGGTCGCCCAACTTCAGTGAGCCACGGTTCATCATCCTGACACCCGATATACGAGGTGCAGGACTGCTGGGTAAGGCATTCGTCCGGTGGGCGCGGCACCACGAGATGAAGGGGGCGCCGCTTCGGCGGCAGGTGGTCGGTGGAGATCCGGCATCGGTCGCGGGGTGAGCGAAGCGGGGGCCGGGAGATAGGTGATGTCCGGCGCCCTTTGCTCTCCCGTGTACTTCCCGCTCCGCCGCGCAAAGACGATTATCTTTCGCATTCTTTTCAGAAGCTCGCGACGTTTCACGCTGACCCTCCGCCTACGCGATGGAAATGAACGTAATTCAGTTTCATGTGCCGGGGCGTTTTCCCGTGCGGCCACTCCTATATTCGGTCGTGCGTGAGTGGAAATCGAGGAGGTTCGCCGGAAAATCTTGTCTATGGTCTTTCCTCCGCTCAGAAAATGCGGTAGAACGATGGCGTAAAGCTCCGCCCATCGACTCATGTGTGCGTCCTTCGCCATGAAGTTCGGGAAGGAGAACGAATGAATCGCACGATGCCTGCGGACTCGCCAGCAAAGGACGCCTCCGCGGTGAAAGCAGATGAGCTGCGGGAGTCGGCGGTGCGGCACTTGCTTGCGGTCCAGGAACAGGGCCGCCTGACCAGTGAGCAGGTCCGCACGGTCGCCTTTTGTTTCGGCCGGTGTGAGCGAACCGTCTACTACTGGCTGGAGAAGGCCGCAACGGCTAAGCGGGAGCGACGCCCCCGCTTTGAGGCCACCGAAGCGATCCGGGTGAAGTACGCCTTCTGGGAGGGCAATGTCTCGGCAGTACACCGGGAACTGGTCGAGGAGGCCGAGGCCGGCGGGCCACCCGCCCGCAGCCTGAGCACGGTGCGGCGGGCGGTGCGCCGTGACCTGAGCCCGGGCGAGCGGGCAGGGCTTCGGGATGGTGAACGGGCACAGCGAGCCCACTTCGTCTACCTGCGGCGTCCGATAGAACACCGCAACGCGGCGTGGGAGGGCGACCATGTCGAGGCTTCGGTGGAGGTCGAGCTCGAGGGACGGTTGCTCAAGCCCTGGGTGACCTGGTTCATCGACACCAAAACCAAGGTCATAACGGGGCTGGCTGTGAGCGCGGACGCTCCCAACCGCTCCAGTGTGCTACTCGCCCTGCGCAGCGCCCTGTCAGTCGATGAGCCCCACCTGCCGTTCGGTGGACTGCCGGAACGTATCCGCGTCGACCAGGGAAAGGATTTCGGGTCCAAGGCCGTGGCCAACGCGTTGGGCCAACTCGCGGTGATCCTCGATCCTCTGCCCGGTTACATGCCACATCTCAAGGGCACGGTGGAGGCGCTGAACGGCGCCGCAGAGAAGATGTTCTTCGCCGGTCTGCCGCGCCATACGCACCGCCAGCGTCTGATCAACGGTCAGCACGTCGATCCCGATCAGCCCCCGCTGCCCTTCACCGCATTCGTCGACCTCCTGCTGCGGTGGGTCGAGTGGTGGAACAACACGCACGTCATCGACACCCTTGGCAGTACGCCGGCCCAAGCCTGGCACGACGATCCTGCCCCGATCACCGAGGTCAGCCGTGAGGAGCTACGCCTGCTGACCCTGGAAGACGACCGAACCGTGCGCACCATCACCTCCAAGGGCATCGAACGGGGCGATCTTTACTACATCGCACCGTGGATGACCGACGAGGTGAGCCGGAGCGTCAAGCTGCGGCTGCTTCCCCACTACGAGGATGAGGTGGAGGTGTTCGACGCGCGCGACGGCAGCTATCTCGGGTCGGCGTTCCTGTCCCACCAGGCCAACGACGACGACCGAGCGAACATGCACCGCGCCCGGGCGAGGACAACGCGCCGGACCAACGGCACACGGCAGAGGGCCGCGAGCGTGATGAAGGCGCGTTACCGCCCGGTCACCTCGGCCGAACCGCCACGCCGCATGACGGTGCTTGCCGCCGAGGAAACCAACAAGAAGGGCGAAGAGCCCAACCAGGACGCGATGGCCGCGATGGCCATCGTCGAGCCGCCATCTCGCGATGAGCACCTTCCCGCAGGCTGGGTGTCCCCGCTGGGTGGCAAACGGAGGACGGCGCCCGCTTAAGGCAGCGAGGGCTGCCGATGTCGGTGTCGGCTTGCCCCATTGTCTGCTTCGTTTCGATCCGCTGTGAGTCGAAGGGCTGATCTATGATGCCTCGCCCCCTGATGCTGTCCAGCAACGCGCACATCCTGACGCGGTCGTTCGGTGAGGTGCTGATCCTGCCGCACGGTCCAGTGACCTCCGTTTCCATTCGGCGGCTCACCGACGGCATGCTCGGCCTGGCCGTGCAGGACTGGAAGATGCTCTTCATTCACGGAGACGCCCAGCAGCGCGCAGACATTGTCAGCCGGTTGCGTGAGCACGCCGCGCAGGGCCTGCGGTACTGCACAATGCCGTCATACGCCTCTTCCGGCCAGGTCCGGACGGTGTTGTGTGCGGCCCTGGGACTGCACCGGCCGACGCGTGGACACCCGCACGCGGTCGATCGCCTGATCCACCACGCCCTTGCGGGCACATCGCGGATGGTCGTTCTCGACCAGGCGCAACACCTACACGCCACGGGGTCCGAATACGTGCACTACTTGAGTGAACGTACCGACGCCATGGTCATCGCCGTCGTCCATTCCACCTCGGGAGATCCCCATGCCGATGCAGGTGCCTGATGTGCTGCCCGCCGAAGCCAGCGATCACTACCTGAACCTTCCCGACGCGCAAGTGGTGGCGACCGACGCGCTCCTCACGACGCGAAGCAACTTGAGCGAGGTGATCGACGCCAAGGCGATGATGTGCGTGCACGGTGACGCCGGGCTGGGCAAGACCTTCTCGGTCAACGCATCGCTGCGCCACCTTGCGCCCGACCAATCCCATCGCATCCAATTCCGCGAACGGCCCACCCCGCGTTACATCCGGCACAAATTGTTCGAGACGCTGAAAATCAGCGGCCGCATGCCCTCCCGGCCGGCCGAATTCGACAAGCTGCTCAGAAATGTGCTTGCCGAAGAGTTCCGCGTCTTCGTCTGTGATGAAGCGCAGTGGCTGTCCACCGAATGCTTCGAATACTGGCGTCACCTGTGGGATGACGGGGGCACCGACCTCGCGCTCGTGTTCGTTGGCGGAGACAAATGCTATGAGGTGCTGGACTCTCAGCCCATGCTCGCCTCGCGGATGTACGTCTGGCAGGAATACCGGCAGCTGACCGAACAGCAGGTACGCGAGGTCATTCCCGCGTGGCATCCGCTCTGGGCGGCGGCCGACCCGGCCGACATCGACTTCGTCTACCGTCACGCGGCACGCGGCAACTTCCGCATCTGGGCCAAGATCACACATCAGCTCCTTCGCATGTTGCCCCGCCTGGGTCAGGAGCATGTCGACCGGACGGTGATCCGCCGGGTGTTCGCCCGCCTGGGCGGTCACCTGATATGAGCCAGGCCTCACCGCAGCCGACGGCCGTCCCCTCCCCGCTCACGATCGTTCTCGATCCCTGCGACGACGCCGACTGCCTTCACCACGCGCTGGCGGCCCATGACCCCGCCGGCGGGGTCATCACCGTGCACCCCACGCCCGGCACCACCACCGATGGTCAACTGTGCCTGGATGTGCTCATCGCGCTCGGCAAACCGGCCCATCAGGCTGCCAGCCTGTCGGGACGCGCTGGAGGCGAGCAAGCCGCGGCCGCGGCCACCGCGTGGCTGATCGGCGCCCGGATCTGGCTGATCATCGCCTTACGTGTGCACCTGCTCGCGCCCGCCCAGCGGGCCCGCCTGGTGCGACTGGCCAGCGCCAGCGGTGCGAAACTGCTCGCCCTCTGGCATGCCCCGCCCGAGCAGGACTGGACGGCCTATTTTCCCGACACGGCCTTCCGCCTTGCCGACGGGCTGCGACCCGCGATCGCCGCCGCTCGCCTGGAACGCAAACCCTGGCACAGCGCCGTGGCCGCCC
Organism: Nonomuraea rosea; assembly: GCF_039539705.1. Classification (NCBI taxonomy): domain Bacteria; kingdom Bacillati; phylum Actinomycetota; class Actinomycetes; order Streptosporangiales; family Streptosporangiaceae; genus Nonomuraea; species Nonomuraea rosea. The sequence continues at coordinate 62,534 of NZ_BAABDQ010000039.1, forward strand.
GGCAGGTACTGCGGTGTACCGAGCAAGGCCAGCGGCCCACACGGAGCGACCCCGACCGCGACGACGCCGCCTTGCCGGCTCTGCCCAACAGCGACTTTCTGCGCTTTCGCGCCGACGCCTACCGGCGGTTGAGCGCGGGACAGTTCCACCATGTCGACGGGGTCTACACCTACGGCCTGGACCTCGCCTGCACCTGGCTCGTCCAGCAAGGCGATCCAGCCGGCGACGCTCCGTCACTCACCGGGCGCGCCCCTTCGCCGGAGCCGACGCCCGAGACGGACGTGGCCGACATCGCCCGTAGCCGGGCCAGCGTGCTGCACCGCCTACCGGAGCAGATCGCGCCCGACCGCGCCTACCCCTACCGCGTCGCCGCTCTACGCCCCCTTCGGCTCTTCCTCACCGACCTCGTCGCCGACTGCCCCACCAAGGACCATGCCATCGCTCGCATTCGCGGCGCGCAGGCAGGCTTCTTCTTGCACGGCTTCCTGCTGACGGTGCCGATCCTGGCGGGCCGCCCAGCGAGCTCCGGCCTCATCGCCCAGCTGACTCCCGACGACGCCGAGCGCATCGCCACCCACCTGGTCCACCCCGTGCACGCCGCAGCGCTGGCCACCGCCCTGTTCACCGAGGCCCGCATCAGCGACCTCCAAGCGCTTCCCCTGTCTGCACTGAGCCCGGACGCCACAACGATCGACATCGGCGAAAGCATCCATGCGACCGATGGACGGCTTCTGTCGGAGGAGACCATCACCTATCGAGTGCCGGTTCAAGCGCGGGACGTCCTCACCGCCGCGCGCAGCTTCCTGCTCCTCACCGGTCATCAAGGCGCTGATCCGCTGTTCGAGCAAGGCATCGGCAGCCGAGGCCAGCACCTGCTGGCCTCGGCGCAAAGCTGCGCCCTCACCGTGCCATCACTGCTGGAACATCACGAGCACCACCGCTCCTGGCTGCGTCGCAGTGCCTGCTGGAAAGTGGGTCAAGCTCTTCACCTCCTCCCGCCGGCACCCGCCGGCAGGCGTGCACCTGCAGAGGAGGCATCCCGTGTTTGACGTCGACCTCGTCCAACGCCGAGTGCGTGACCTGCGCATGGGCGGAGCGGAATTCACTCGACGAGTCGGGATGTCACTGGACACGCTGCGCACCGCGCGAACCGCCACCATCAGTATCGACCTGGCATTGCGCATCTGCGACGCCGTCGACCTCGACATCAGCGAACTTCTCGGGCGCCGCCCGGCCGGCCGGGCACGGCCACCCGAGGACGACGACCTCGTGCTCGAAGCGGCGCTGGCTCAGCACGGCCAGGTAGCCGAGAACGACCTGGCCGAAGCTTTAGGCTGGTCACGCACCCGCGTCCACGAGGCCGCTGAAGACCTCTCCCTGCGGATCACGGAAACCGCTCTCCACCTCATCTATCGCGAAGGCTTCCTTGAGCTGCAGCCGCGGCCGGGAGCGTTGCCCTCTGCGGTATCCAGGCGGCTACAGGACCTCCAACAGGCTCGCCTGCCCCCATCGCCCGATGACGCCGCGGTCCTGCTCCATCTCATCCAGGCTGGCCGCCCCCTCACCCTCAACCGGAACATCCTCATCGACTGGGAGGCCGAAGAGCACCTCATCCGGCAGGGCATCGCCGCTGAGCGTCAACATCGGGGACAGCACGAGATCGCCACCATGTGGTTCACCCCCACCCCCCATGAGGACATCCTCTTCGGGCTCGGATTGGGCGTTCATCCGCGCAAGGAGAGGATATGAAAAGAGCAACCGGCGCAGCAGTCGTCCCGGGCAGCCGAACCGGACTGGCCACCGCCCAGCGCGCCTCATCCCCGGTCATGAGACCGACCAGGAAGTCCGCCCTTCCGGCTCCTGCCGTTCGACCATGCGGCCCGGTTCCGCGTATCTCCTGCGCGGGGCGCAGCCCAATGAACCATCCGATGACACGCATCGCGGAAGGAGTAGTCATGCCAGCACACCACAGCGGAGAGTCTGGGCCGAAGACGGCAACGGTTCCGGCAACGCCGTCCAATCGGAGGGGGCACGATATCTCCGAACTCATCAACAGCCCGGCAGTGCCATGGGTCCAGGGTAAGGTCGGCCACGGCAAAACCTTCTCGTCAATGCCAGCGCGGTGACCGCGTAGGCGCCAGCCTGATGACAACCATCCGGCAGCGCACGGCGGCGCGGTTCCGCCGCCACCTCCGCAGGCCGCCGGGCAGGTCGCTGGCTCGCCCGGCACCACGATCTGTCGTGGCCTGCGGATAGGCGGCCGTGCTGTCTGGCTGCACCTCCTGGCCGACAGCGCCCACGCCGCGCCTGTCGGCCGTGGAGGGTATACCGGTCAGCCCGCCGGCCACACTCGCCACATTGAAGTCGGCGATAGCGGCTCACCCGCCACCGGCGCCCTTTGGCTCAGGTATCCCAGATCGAAACGCTTACTGATGCCGCCGCTCGGCAAAGGAGATCTCCATGGCAGGATCTTACGACCACGACGGGACCGCGCCTGTGGTGCCGGTCCACTTTGTTCCGCTGCAGGACGCGAGGATTGTCGCCACGGATCATCTGATCCGCACCACGGCCCACGTGCGGCAAGTCCTCGACGCCAAGGCGATGATGTGCGTCTATGGTGAAAGCGGCTTGGGCAAGACCTTCTCGGTCGACGCCGCGCTGTGCGAACTCGCACCTGACAACGTCCACCATATAGTGATCTCCGAACGGGCGGCTCCTCCCTACGTGCGCACCAAGCTGTTCGAAGCGGTGGCAGGGCAAGAGCCCATGCCGCGTTCGGCCGCCGCAGTCGACAAGCTGCTCAAGAAGGCGCTGAGCGAACAGTTCCATGTCTTCGTCTGCGACAACGCGCAATGGCTGTCGGCAGAAGGCTATAGCTACTGGCAACACCTATGGAGCGACAGGGCGACCGATATCGCTGTCATCTTCATCGGGTGCGACGGAGGCCTTCCGCTGCTCGACCGGACATCGGCGCTCGCGTCAAGCGTCTACCTCTGGCAGCGATATCAGGCGCTGTCGCAAGCGCAGATCCGTGAGGTACTTCCTGCTTTTCACCCTGTCTGGGCCGAGGCGGATCCCGACGACATCGACCTCCTTTACCAGGCGGCCGACGGCGTCTTCCGCTCCTGGGCGAAGCTCACTTACCAGATCCTCACCGTGATGCACCAGCAGGAACGCAAGCGCATCGATCGAGAGATCGTCCACGGTGTGCTGTCTCACTACTGGGGCTGAGCGGGCGTGATGGGCAGCAGAGAGGAGGCGCTACCCGCTCTCCCGAATCCACGACGATGACCGCGGCCGAAAGATCGACGACCGCCTCGCTCGGTCGCCCGACGCCCACACCAGTATGGTGGCCGGCCGAGTTGCCCACGTCATCTGGCACGTCTTGGACCGGCCTCACCGTACCCGCGCAGCACCGGCCCGGCCTGCACAGCATGCCCTTTCTGGCCAGCAGGAAGATTGCGACAAGCAGGAGGACAGTTCATGATCACCGGCATCGTGCCCCCACCTCACGACGGAAACGATCACTCTGCATGGCCCGGCGACGGCAACGTCGTGGCCACCCAGGCTCTCCACCTCACGTATGCCACCCTGAAAGCGGCTCTCGAAGAGCGCGCCATGACCTGCATCTACGGCGATTCCGGCCTCGGCAAGACCGCGATGGTCAATGCCGCCCTGCGCCGTCTCGCCCCCGAGGAGACCGTCCACATATCGTTCTGCAGCCCTCGCCGTATGCGTGATGGGCTCTTCGATGCGCTCGGGCTGCAAAGGCCCCGCTCGAGGAGTCCCGGGGGGTGCGACAACTTGCTCAAGACAACGCTGACGGAAAAATTCCGGGTCCTGGTGTGCGACAACGCGGACTGGCTGCTGTTCGACTGCGTCGAGTGGTGGTGCCATCTGTGGGACGACGGCCGTACCGACACGGCCATCGTCTTCGTGGGCGGGAAGGATTGTCGTGAGGCTCTGAGGCGTGAACCTGTGCGCAGGTTGCTCTGGCAGGAATTCACGAGGATGACCATGGCCGAAGTGTTGGATGTGATCCCGGCCTACCACCCGATCTGGGCTAATGCCGACGCCAAGGTCATCAAGCTGGCCGACCGGCACGTTGCTCACGGCAACTGGCGCGTGTGGGCTCACCTCACCGCACAAGCAGCGCGCGCGCTCGAACACCTCCAGCGCCCTGCCGTCGATGAGGACGTTCTGAGATGGGTGCTGGACAGGCTTTGCCCACGATGGCCGCTGTGACCGTCGCCGGGAGCCTGCGGCGTCGACGGCCCGGGATACGGCGAGACCAACGTTCTCACCGCCCTCTTCCTGGCCAGTGGGCAACGGCTTCGGCTCTGCTCGTGTTTCTGTCGCCGACCGCGGGTCGGTTCCATCCGCAGAACCGGACCTACCCGGCCTGGTCGGCGGTCACCGGTGCCCGCCCGCAGGACCGGGCGTGGTTGCTGAAGCTCCGCCGCTACGCTGCAGATCTACCAGCGGCCATCGTCGGCTGTCCGGCGCCACGGAGGTCGTCTCCCGGCATCACCCCAGCACCCGTCCGCGGTCGCCGAACGCGATGATTTGCCCAGGCCCGAACCGAAGAGCCGGATACCCGACGCGACGATCGTAGCGGGCGCGCCGTCTGGGGGCTTACATCCTGGCGGCGCCGGTCTGGGCGGGGCCGCACGCTTTTCCAGCCAACAGGAGGACCGGTCATGACCACAGGCAACCCTCCCTCGCCCGACGACGGAAACGATCACTTTCTGCGACCCGATGGCGCCACCGTCGTGGATACGGAAGCCCTTTACCGGACGTATGTCAACCTGGACTTCGTCCTCGAACATCGGGGCATGGCGTGCCTGTACGGCGATACCGGCCTGGGCAAGACAACGACGGTGAACACCGCCGTGCGCCGCCTCGTTCCCGAGGGAACCATCCACATGTCGTGCTGCACGTACGCCGGCAGCATACGCGGTCAACTCATCCACGCTCTGCGACTCCAAGGACACCGGCCGAGGCACCCCCAGGAATGCGACAACCTGCTCAAGACAACGCTGGCGGAAAAATTCCGGATTCTGGTATGCGACGAGGCCCATCTCCTGCCGGTCGACGGCTTCGAGTACTTGCGCCATCTCTGGGATGATCCCCGCACCGCCATGACAATCGTCTTCGTGGGGGAGGCCGATTGCCCCGAGGCGCTGGAGCTGATGCGCAGCCCCCTGGCGGCCTCGCGCATCGAGCTCTACCAAAAAATTACCAGCATGACCATGGCCGAAGTGCTGGAGGTGATCCCGACCTATCACCCCATCTGGGCCGACGCCGACGTCACGCTCATTGACTTGGCCGACCGACAGGCCGCTCACGGCAACTGGCGGGCCTGGGCTCACCTCACCGCGCTTGTAGCCCGCGCCCTCGAAAGGCTCCAGCGCTCTGCTGTCGATGAGGACGTTCTGAGAGGGGTGCTGGACCGGCTGCGCCCGCCGTAGGCACCGAGGCGGCCACTGGAATCCGCGCTCGTGACGAGCCTTCCGCGCACCCCCGTCCAGCTTCCTTACCTGGGATTTCTGGCTTGCAGAACCGGCTCCGATACGGACCCGGCGGGCTGCCGGCCGAACCTGACGGCCAACCCGCATGAGTCCATCCCCCATGAGCCTGTCCCCAGAAGTGTCGCGGATATCATTCTCGCCGAGCCACGGCCGCGCCACACACGGGCCACCCACGCTCACACCCTTAAGCGCGCGTGGCGGTGATGCAGCCCGCGCAGTGTCTCGTCTGCGGCCCATAGATACACCGAAAGGTGAATCAATAAAAGATTCCTCTTGAAAGATTTTCGAGCCATATGCATCGCGTCCGGGCATGGCCGGACGAAACGATGAAAAAGGTAGCGGGGAATTGCAGTAGAGGTGTATCGTTTGTAAATTGAGATGGCTGAGATCTCTTCCTTGGTATAACCGCGAATATCTTTCGGGGCAGCTCCTGGAAAGGGGAGAGCGAATGGACCGACAGCAGCAGGCGGTCGAGCGACACGACGACGGTAGCGCGGCTGGACGGGTATATCGGGACGGGGTGTCCAATCTGTTTTCGAGGTCACTCCCGAGATCCGCGCCGGGTGCGTCGCCTGGCCAGGCAATGCCGCGGCATCGTAGCGGGAGCCACTCCAGCGGAGCAGCGCCGACAGCCCTCCGGGTCCGCGCCTGGTCACGCTGCGGCGAGCGGTGCGGTGGCTCAGCAGCGGCGCTAGCCCAAGGGATACGTCGGTGAGCCGCCGACCAGGCGCCGCGAAGCCGAGCGGCGCGCACCGTACTACGGTATGGGAGGGCGACCATTTCCCAGCACCGGTCGTGGTTGACCTCCAAGGGAAGGCGTGCAGCCCCTGGATCACCTGGTTCGTCGATCGCACACACGCGGGCATCTGCGGATGGGCGGTCACTCCCGGTTTTCCCGGCCAGAGCGGTGTGCTGACCGCTCTGCGCCACGCGATGCTGAGCGACGAGCAGCACACCTCCGTCGGCGGAACACCCCAACGCATCTGTGTCGACCGCGGGAAGGATTTCCTGTACGAGACCATGCGAACGGTGCTCGACCCGTACGAGGTCTCCGTGGAGTTCCTACCCCTCTACCACCCGCACGACAAGATGATCATCGAGGCGGTGAACGGTGCTGCCCAGCAGATGTTCTTCCCCACTCTGCCCTGTTACGGATATGCCCGTTGCGGATCTGCAGGGCAAAGGGTGAGTGTCGCGCTTGCCGAAGTCGGCGCACCGCCGTTGACCTTCACCGACTTCGTCGCCCTCCTCCATGAGTGGGTCACGTGGTGGAACACCGAGCACACCAGTGGCGCGTAGGCCGCCTCTCCCGCCCAGGCATGGAGTGGAATGGCCGACCCGGCGGTGACGACGTCGAGCGGTGGATGAGCAGCGCGACCGGCGGGTCGGTATCCGTGACGTTCGACGGTTCTCGAAACGGCTCTGGCGACGGCTTTGGAACGGGTGACCAAGCCCACCGGCCTCAGAGAGTTGAGGCTGGTGGGGCTGGTCACGGACAAGCGTTCACCATGCCTTGCCCCACAGCGGTCACCTGCCAATCCTCGGGGTGGAGCAATCGCGTATGCGTCGCCCAGGCGTCCGGGTGATCCCCTCTCTGTCAGACTCTGATGAGACCTGGGGACGAAGTAGTCTTCTGTGACTCAAGCAGGGCGAGAACAGGATCTTTCAGACAGTGACTTTGACGGTGGCCGACCTCCGCGTGGATCTCCCCGATGATGGTGGAGTGGGCAAGGGTGACGGACCTCGATCGGATCGGCCCGAAGCGGCGCTCGTTCACGCCGGAGTACAAGCTGGCGATGGTCGAGGCCTACGACGCGGCGACCGAACCGGGTGCCAAGGGCGCGCTGCTGCGCCGCGAGGGGCTGTATCACTCCCACATCATCGAGTGGCGCAAGGCCCGCGATGCGGGGGCGTTGAACGCGCTGGCGGCCAAGCCGTCCGGCCCGAAGACGCGTAAGAGCGGGGCCGAGAAGGAGAACGAGCGGCTGCGGGCCCGGGCAGAGCGGGCCGAGCGGGAGCTGGCCAAGACCAAAGCCGCGCTGGAGATCATGGGAAAAGCGCACGCGCTCTTGGAACTGCTCTCCGAGAGCGCGGACAACGACGCGCCGCCCAGGAAGTGATCGATGAGGCGTTCGCCGCGCTGGAGCCCGTGCTCGGCGTGACCGCCGCGTGCGCCCTGTCGGGCAAGTCGCGGGCCACCATGCACCGCCACCGTCACCCCGCGCCGGTGGCGCTCGGTCCTCGCCCGGCGCCGGCGCCGCATCCGGCGACGTTGAGCTCGGATGAGCGGGCGCGGGTGCTGGCCGTCTTACACTCGGCCCGGTTCGTCGACAAGGCGCCGGCGCAGGTATGGGCCACGCTGCTGGACGAGGGCGTCTACCTGTGCTCGATCTCCACCATGTACCGGCTATTGCGTGAGTGCGGCGAGGTGCGGGAGCGCAGGCGCCAGGCCACGCACGCGGCAAGAGTGCGGCCCGAGCTGGTCGCCCGCGGCCCCTCGCAGGTTTTCACCTGGGACATCACCAAACTGAAGACAGCGGTCAAGGGCGTCTACTACGACCTGTACGTCATGATCGACATCTACTCGCGCTACGTCGTGCACTGGGAAGTCCACGCTCGCGAGAACGCCGAACTGGCCGAGCAGTTCATCGCGGCGGCCATCCGCGCCAACGGCGGTCAGGCACCCATGCACGTGCACGCCGACCGAGGCACCTCGATGACCTCCAAGCCGGTCGCGGCGCTGCTGGCCGAGCTGAACATCGCCCAAAGCCACAGCCGGCCCCGGGTGTCCAACGACAACCCCTACTCCGAGGCGCAGTTCCGGACGTTGAAGTACTGCCCGGCCTTCCCCGAACGCTTCGGCTCGATCGCCCACGCCCGCGCCTTCTGCCAGGAGTTCTTTACCTGCTACAACCACGAGCACCGGCACTCGGGCATAGGGCTGCACACTCCTGCCTCGGTCCATCTGGGCACCGCCCGCCAGATCCGGGCCGAGCGAGCACGAACGCTCCAGGCCGCCTACGCCGCCAACCCTGGCCGCTTCCGCCGCAAGCCCACCCCACCCAGCCTGCCCAAGGCCGTCTGGATCAACGAACCCGTCAAGGAGGAAAGCAACTCCGATACAGAACAAGTCGCCTGAAACGTCTCAAACGGTTTGACAGCTACCGACTCGTCTCGAAGGTGGGGATGGGGGGCAGGCACCGAACTCACGCGAAGAGCCGCCCGGCAGGGCCAAACACTCTGATCATCGCTAGCCTAAGCCCTCATGAACAGCTCAAGTATCTTTGCCGAGGCAGCAGTCCTGACCCAGGTCAACAAATGGGTGGGCGTCGTAATTGCCTTCGTTGGGGCTATCGTTGCCGCCCCTGATGGGGCTCAGTTGATCTACAAGACCTCGACAGCCTGGACTCGCAGGCAGATCAACCGTTTACGTAAACCCTCCAGGCAGAGCGTCAAGGTCAGCGGCGGCGCCGCTAGCATGAGGCTGACCGGCATCGCGGGAACCGTTACGGGCCGCGTATGGAGCCCCAACGACCCTATAGACCAGCGGATCGAAGTACTTCGCGCACACATTGGCGATGTTGAGGTACGTCTCAACCATGCCGTGGACAGTATCAAGCAAGAGCAAAACGCTCGGGAGGTCGCCATTGCAGAGTTGAACCGTGCCTTCCAGCAGGAGCTGGGAAAGCTGCACGAACTGCTCGAAGAGAAGGATCGGCGGCTAGCCACCGTAGATGCCCGCGGTCTGCCCGTGATCGGCTTCGGCGTTCTGCTCAGCGGGGTCCCGGAGGCCCTGGCTGACATCCCATTGCATCTCGGATGGGCTCTGCCCTTCGCAGGCTTCGCCTGGATGGTAGTGGCCGTGCTGGAGTCTGTGCGCAGCCACCGGATGCAGAAGCATTTGGCCAGCACGGACTAGGCAGAACGTTTCTCCGACAACCACTGCGACCCCGGGCGACGGTTCGGGCCATCACGTTCGCCCAGACAGTCCTACGGGGCGAGCCTGAGCCGTCGGCCTCGGCTCTAGTCTCGCGCCGCCAACAGGAGGGCCAGCGTCTGTTTTCATCCTGGCCGCTCTTCTCACATGTGCACTATGCCGAAGGGTGTTCGCGCGGTTGGAGTACGGACCGCGTCCAGCCGCGGGGTCGGTCCGATGCCGAAGGAGTCTTCGACCTCCTTCATGGACGGCGCGGAATTTAGGCTCATGGCCATCCACTGTCCTGTTGGAGGCCTCCGTGCCCTCGCCTGATCAACTGTTCGCCAAGCTGCGGGCCAGGCAGGCGCGGGCCTGGCTCTGGGTGCAGACGCTGATCCTGCTCGTCCAAGCTTCGGGTCGCAGGTCTGGAGGCGACGTGACTCCTCATGGAGCCCGTCCAGGGCCGGTGCCATCGGGACAGCGCCTGAGCCGGTTGACCGGTGAGAGCGCCGAGGGCGGCGGTGTTGCGGACGATCGCCACACGCACGCCCGGGACGAGGTGCGGCGCGATCGCGTGCTCTGGCCGGCCTATGCCACCGCGGCGCGGTACCTGGTCGGGCTCGCAGTGCCTGCCGTGGCGGTATTCCTGCCGATCGGCCTGCTCGCGGCATCGGCGCTGGCCCTACTCGCGGACGGGTCGGTGGCGGTGGTCGACGGCGACTTCGAGCTGATCGGCGCGCCTGATACGTCCTTGCTGGCGTGGTCGGCGGCGGTGCTGGTCGTCTCGGTGGCCGGGCAGGCGGTGGCGCTGCCCGCGACGGTGGTGCTCGCCACCGCGCGGCTGGTCGGCAAGGGCGTCTCCAACTCCGGCGCGATGCGGGCCGCGGCTCGGCGCTGGCCCGCGATGGCAGCGCTCGTTCTGGTCGGCGTGGTGGCGTTCACGGTGGCTCTGGCGGCCGGGCTCGGCGTTCTCGTGTGGACCGGGGCGCAGGTGACGGCCTATGCCGTGGTGGCGGTCCTGACCCTGTCGGCGATGCCGTGCCTGCTGGCCGTGGCGCCCGTGGTCCTGGAGGGCCGGTCGGCGAGGGGCGCTCTGGCTCGCGCGTATCGGCTGACGGGCGGTGCCTCCTGGGCGACGCCGTTGAGGCTGGCCTTTGGCGTTGTGCTCTTGCCCGCGCTGACCGTGGGGGCGGTGAACTGGGCGGTGTCCGGGCTGCCCATCGTGCCGGCCGTGGCCGGGTACGTGCTGGCGCTGGCCACCGTGCCGTTCCAAGGGGCGGTGATCGCCCGCCTGTTCCTGCACCGGCTGGTCATCAAGGGGACGCTCGCCGAGTTCAGGGAGGTCGTCGACGGTCTGCCGGCGAGCACGCCACGGCCGGCCGGGCGCGTGCCGGTGCTCGCGGCGCTACTCCTGCCCGGCCTGCTGTACGGCGGCGCGGTGCTGATCAACCCGCTCAGCTGGCTGCAGGTCTCCGAGACGGCCGTCACGGGGAACTGGTCACGTGACCTGGACTCCGAGCTGGCTGAAGAGGATGGGCATCCGAAGCCGGAGCTCGAGACGGCGGACCTGCGAGCCTTGTATGCGGGACCGGGCGGGCGCATGGTCATGCTCCTGGACGGCTCCGCCGAGGCGCAGCTGCTGACCTGCATGGACAGCGGCTGCACCCGTACCCGGTTCACCCGGGCCGAGCCTGCCGATGCTGCCGGCGGGTACACTGCGGCCGGCTCCCGGCTGGCGGACGGCCGTCTGGTCGTGTCGACGTGGGCTCAGGAGGGCGTGAACGAAGACGGGCTGGTCTCGGAAGAGAGCTGGCGTGCCCGGCTCGGGCTGCTGATCTGCGACGAGACGGGCTGCGTACCGGCGCCGGACGGCAAGCCGATCACGGAGGTGACGCAGTCCAGCCAGGACAGGATGGTCGCCCTGGCGGCACGGCCAGGCGGCGGTCTGCTCGTCGCCCAGCTCCACGAGTTCCCCTTGAGCGAGCGGGACGCCGACCAGGAAGGGCTTTCGATCACCATCTGCGACGATCCGGCCTGCACCCGTCCGCGTACCAAGGAGATCGCCAAGCTTCCCGCCGACAGACACGTAGCCGGTGGGCGTGGCCTTGTCGCGGGCGTGGGTCCCGACGACCGTCCCGTCATGCTGCGCTTCGACCGCGACACCGGCTCGATCTTCGTGATCTCCTGCGATGATCCTGCCTGTGTCCGGGCGCGCGTGGGGCAGCCCGTCCAGGCAGGGTCGCTCGATTATGCGTCCAGCCGCGACCGCGGGGCCGTCACTGTCATGGCGGTTCGGGCCGACGGCCGGCCCCTGATCGCCTACCGGGACGTGCGCGACGGCGCGATCAAGCTGCTGGACTGTCACACCCGCGAGTGCTCGCGGGCCGACACCGCCACGCTGTCCGAACCCGGCCGTAACACGGCGCCGGCGATCGCACTGGACCGGCATGGGCGGGCGCTGGTGGCCTACCAGGACCTCGACCGCGAACGGATCGTCATCGCCGCCTGCACGAGAACCCGCTGCACGCCTACTCCGGTCACGACGATCCGGCGCGGCGGGGGTGACGGCCTGGCCATGGCGCTGGACGGCCACGGCCGGCCGATGATCGCCTGGATGGACGTCGAAGGCTGGGACGAGTGGGACCTGATCGTGACGACGCCGCTCAATCTGCCCTGACCCGCGACAGCGCACGCCCGTGAGCCCTCTCAGGCCGGGCACTGACCAAACGGTCTGGAGGGATGGGAGATCAGCCGATCACATCTGGGAACGTGCATCATTTCCTGACACGCTGAACGTCGGTCACGGTTGACCGGCTGAGGGCAAGGGGAGTCGGCTTGTCGAGACGCATTCAGGTGGCGGTCATCGCCGGTGTCCTCCTCGGAGCGTTGCTTCTCCTGCTCGCCGCCCTGTTGTACGTTCCCCGCCTGTTCTTTCCGCCGTTGTCACCCGGCGAACTACGCGCCGTCTCGGGCGCGGAGACGCGGATTCAGCTGCAACAGGCGCAGGCCGGGCTGCAGAGCGGTCTACGAGGGCAACTACTCCAAGCCTTCGGTGGTCTGTTCGTGGTGGCGGGCATCGTCGCCGCCTGGCAGCAAGTGCGGGTGGCGAGAGAAGGACACCTCACTGATCGGTTCAGCCGTGCGATCGAGCATCTCGGCAGCGATACCGTGGACATCCGTGTGGGCGGGTTGCACGCACTGGAGCGCATCGCCATCAACTCCTATGCCGACCGCCCCGCCGTCGCTGCCATCCTGGCCGCTTACGTCAGAGGGCATGCTCCATGGCCCGTGGGCGCGCCGAAAGGGCCCGTACATCCGGGTGAAATCGACGATGATCTTCCATGGTTGTCGAGCCGTGCTCCTGACGTCCAGATCGCGATGCACATCCTCGCCCGTCTACCTCATCACGCCGACGTCGGCGATAGGTACCTGTCCCGGGTGGATCTGCGGCGGATTCAACTGAAGGGGAAGCTGGATCACACCAACTTGCGTCACGCGACCTTGAACCGGGCCTGGTTAAGGGGGATCTCGCTGCGCGGTGCCGACCTGACGAACGCCGACCTACGGCAGGCAAAGCTCGAGAGGGCGGATTTGGCCGAGGCTCGGCTCGAGAGAGCGCATCTGCAGGGCGCCCGCCTGCGTGGAGCCGTCCTTCGCGGAGCGGACTTGCGCAGGGCTGACCTGAGCAATGCCGACCTGAGTGATGCCGACCTCAGCGGAGCCCGTCTTGAGGGAGCCAAACTCGACGACATCATCGCCAGCGCGGGCACCCGGCTGCCGGTAAACGAGGCCGGGCAGGGGTAGGTAGGATCGGCCTCAAGACGGTGATCAACGCGGACGGCCAGGTTGCCCCATGGGTGTTCGTGCCAATTCGGCGAGGGATGGTCACGGGTCGCATCGTGGTGCAGACGACGGCGGCTCGGGCTCGCTGAACGATGATGGGAGCGCCGGTCGACATTTGGTCCTGGCATGGACGATCAGCGGGGCCGTTCACCGAGGTTTCTCATCCTGTGATGGACGCTGCCGTCGGATTTTGTCACGTTTCGATGTCCTTGTCCGGTCAGCTTGGGGAAACGGACCGGTAGCAACACCGACACCGCGCTCCGAGCCGACCGCGCGTTGGCAGGTGCAAGGACCTGTAGATCCAGCAGAAAGCCGCCCTCCCCGCACAGGGGAGGGCGGCTTCTTCTCGCTGTACGTCAGGGTCGGTCAGGCGCGCCTCCACCGCCAGTACGGGTCGCTGTTCTTGTACAGGCACTTGTACTTGCGGTTCGTCACCTTCGCATACCCGTACCGGCCGTGCGCGGCCTTCGGGCAGAACGCGCCCGGTGTGATGCAACGCCACACGTTCCCGTCCCGCTTGTACGTGCACGCCGCCGCGGCGGCGGGTGTTTGGATGTGGACGGCAGCCGAAGCGGCCTCAGCGATGGCTACGGGCGCGACTAGGACGGCACCGGCGAGCGCGGCGGAGACGAGTAAACGCTTGAGCAACGGAGGCTCCTGTGCGGCGGGGGATGGAACGTGACACAGGTGAGACGAGTTCGCATACCGCCAGGTTGACGCCTGAATCTGTCCAGATCTGGACATCCGAAGGCCCCACCTGTCAGTCGTCCCTTCTCGCGGTTGTCGCAACACCCCGGCTTGGGGAATGCGATCAAGTTCAAGATCCGCGAGATCCGGTGCCCTCAGGCTCAGCGGAAGCTGACCCGTGAGTGGTCTTACGCGGGGTGCGCGGGCGAGCCAGAGCGCCGAGCCGGATGCCACTACGGCCAGGACCGCGGCCGCGAAGGCGGCGGGGTTGCCGTTCAGGGCGTGCACGAGCGTGTCGTCGGCCTGGAAGAGGCCGCTCACCCACAGCAAGACGATCAGGCCGGCGGTGGAGCGGCGGGCCAGCAGGACCAGCAGCGCGCCGCTCACCGCCAGCGACCTGATGGAAGCACGCCCGCGCGAACGTCTCCACTCCCGGTGTCACCGGCGAGCATGCGGGCAGCGCGAACGCCGGGTCGGCGATCACGATGACGGAGACCGCGAGGGTCATCAGGGTCGCGGCGACGGTGAGCGACGAAGATGCGCTCACCCATGGCGCAGCGGCTCCAGCGGACCGGTCAGGCGTTCGGGCCGGACGCCCAACCCCACGCCCTGCCGACCAGGTGCGGGAACCCGGGCCACCGCCGCAGGGTCCGCAGCGGCTGCGGCAGCCATAGCGGGGCAGCCGCGATGTCGCCGCCGGTGATGGAGGCGGCCACGAGACGCTCCTGCGCCAAGCGCTGCACCCCTGGGTGAGACGCCCAACCCGCCAAGGCAGGAGACCAACAGCCCCCGCCACCAACTTTGCGCGCCCACAGCCTCGGCAAATACCCTTGCGCTTGCATAGGCTGCTGCGATGGCGATCGATGCACCTGGTAACCCGGTCCAAGAGCTTCCCTCGGAGGCGGAAAAAAGGGCCCTTCTGGAGCAACTCCTCGGAGTGCTTGGGGTGATGACCCGCCAAGAACTGTGTGAGGTCGTCGACCGCGTCTGCGGTTCAGGAACAGCGGACGCTGTACTTGCTGAGCGCCGTCGCCAGGCGGATGAGGCGCGGCAGCTCGTTCAGCGGCAGTGGGAGGAGCGTTATCGAGACGATCCGGAAGGCGCTGCCCGAGCTGAAGCGCGCGTCCGTAGAACGATGGCACGGATCAAGGCGCAGACCGACGAGATCGAACAGGCGCGTGCATCCCGTCTGACTCCTTAACCTGCCCCATGTCTGTGCGGCCGATCAGCAGCGCCAGTGGCTGCGAAGACCGGACGAGTGAGCGATGTGGACCCGCACCGAACCCGTGGCGGAAATCGTTGTGGACGCCGACATCAGCGACTTGATCTGTTTCAACATTTTCGCCGGCGCCATCGAGGCCCAGGGCAAGCTCGGCATCGATCCCGCCGGGGCAAGATCCCGTGGACGGCGACGGCTGGCGCCCCGCCGCAGCCGTGTTGGCCTCGTTTACCAGACCGGGGGAGTCGGCGGGTATGCACAACCCCGGTTCGTCGCCTGATGCGCCCCATGAGCCGATCGTCAGCGGATCATGGATGTGCCACGCGACGCTGACGTCCCTGGAAGGTGGTCGTGGACGCCGATACGGTGGGGTGCGAACAGGTTGGAGGTCGCCGGTGTCCACCCCGCCTCATGAGGGCGAGGCGCTGATTCCTCGTCCGCCCCTGACGACGGCTGCGTTGCGGGCCGCGGTGGCTCAGATCGCGCCGGCCTATCTCGGCCAGTTCGTCGACCATCTCGACCTGGCGACCGAGCAGGCCGCACGGCAGAGCACCGTCGCGCCGCTGCACGCGTTTCTGACGCAGTGGGGCGAGTTCGTGGCGATCCACCGCCGCCCCGCGACGGCTGCTCGCCTTCGCGCATTGGAGCAGCGGGTGGCCGCAGCCACCGACCGGCAGGCGGTGACGGCGGCCTTGGCCGAGATCCGGGAAATCACCGACGCCGCCCGCCGTGACCGATAGAGGTCAGCTCGGCATGCCGGTTGCGCCGCTACCGACCATGTCGCTGGCGGGGCTTGGCTGCGCGTTCGAGGTGAGGATCACGTGGAAGACCTCGCGTGGCGGCAGGTCGGGATCCTGGGGCGTGTCATTGGCGAGCAGCCAGTCCAGGGCGGTGGCCAGGAGGCGTGGCTCGACGAGGTGCCCTCGGGTGTACAGCACCCGCCACGGTGAGGGAGGTGACTTCTCGACTTTCCAGATGAGGGTGTTGGTCGCGCTGTCGTGGGAGGTCAAGATGCCGATGTCTTGCCAGAAGGCCAGCAGATCGGCCATGGTCTCCAGGGGCGGGTCGTCGCACGCCTCGACCAGGGCGGAGAAGCCGGTGTGCCACCGCTGCCACGCGTGGTGGTCATCGTCCAGGTGGCGGCGCAGGACCTGGACGGCCGGGTGCTCATCGAGCTCCGGGGCCTGACCAGCGGCGGGCAGGGCGAGAGCGGGGGGCCGGATGCCGTCCCAGATGCTGGATTCGAGCCATTGTTCGGCGCTTGACCACCGTTCCGGCCTCTGCTCGGTGGCGATGATGGCAACGTCGGTGATCGTGGCGCGAGGCCAGTCCAAGAGGGCGTCGATGATTTCGGCTGAGCGTGGGCACAGCGCCGGCCAGCCGGTGTCGTACAAGGCGAGCATCGCCTGCTCGTCTTCGGCGAAGGCCAGTTCGACGTGGTCGTCGACCAGGGCGGGCCGGCGGGGGCGGCCGGGTGGACTGGGCAGTTCCAGTCGATGCGGACGGCGGCCGTAGTGGTCGGCCCACCGTGCGGCCAGGCCGATCCGCTGCTCGTCGAGGGCGTCTTGGATGGCTCGCAGGCGTCGATCTTGCGCTGCGCGTAGTTGGTCGCGGCGCTGTCGTTCGGCGGGGGTGAGGTGGATGCTGCAGTGGGCCGAGCCGATGCCGGTGACGATGGTCTTGGTGCAGCGGTCCTTTTTCAGGGTGGTGCCGGCGCATTGGGCGTCGGGGTCGGGGTCGTCGCGCAAGGCGGCATCGACGTCGTTGCTGACGTGCGGATTGATGGGCGGCCGCAGCATGTGCAGGTCTGGGCGTACGTCGGCGGGATCGGTGCCGGCTTCGCGCGCCTGGGCGAAGATGGAGCGGCTGCGGGGCGGGCCGCTGCTCCAGGCGGGGGCCAGGGGGAGTTGGGCCTCCATGATCGCGGTGGCGTGCGCGGCGTTGAGCAGCATGTCGCTGGCTTCGCTGTGGATCTGGAGCTCTTCGCCGAGGTTGAGCCGCAAGCCGTTGATCAGTTGCAAGATGCTGCGGATCTCCCACGACAGCTGGGCGGCCTGCATGAGCAGCCAGGCCGGGGAGATGTCGCCGTCGCGGGTGTGGCGCGGCGGGGCGATGATGCGGGCCGGGTAGGGGCGGTCCTGCCGTGAACGGGTCATGCGTTCTTCTCCAGGGGCGGCGACATTACCTGCGCGTGCGGTGGTGCGCTGCATGCTTGCACGTCAACGCGGCACCGCCGGCCCCCACAACCAGCATTTGTACCAACGTTGGTACAGACCTTGGGTGATCATGCAGGCCAACGTGGGTGAGTGCCCGATCCGATCACGCCACGCCTCGCTGAGCTGCGCAGACAGTTCGGCCTACGGCTGCGTGAAGTCCGCGAAGGGCACGGTCTGACTCAGGAACAGCTGGGCGAACTGGCCGACGTCGACCGTAAGACGATCAACCGGATCGAGAACGGCATGTACAGCCCGCACCTGGACAAGGTGTTCCAGATCGCCGATGCGCTGCGGATGCCGACCAGGGATCTGTTCGAGTGGAGTGGAGCGCCGGAGCATCAATGATGCACCGGTGCCAAAGGGATAGCCCACGCGATCGACCAGTCGCTGCCGCCGAGTCCCTACGTTGTGCGGTGCTGATCTTCCTGGCGGGCTTCGGCCAGGGCGTAGGCGCTCCCGACGAAATCGTCCGCCTCCCTCGTGAGCGCGTCCACCTCATCCGCAGGCTGTGCCCGCGCCTGGAGAGTTTCCAGGAGGACCGCAGTGATGTGGACGCGCAGCGCCTCAGGGGCATCTGAAGCGCCGGCCCGCATCGGTTCTTCAGTCAGGCCGGCGCGGATCGCGCCGAGTTGGCGTGCTTGACGCAGTCCCGTCTCGGCGGATGGCAGCAGCTCGCTGAGTCCTTGCCGGGTCAGGCCTACGGTCTGTTCGGCGACCAGGCAGGTCAGGCGTGCCGCACGGATAGGCGCCTCCTGCGGGTGGGCCGACCCGGCGAAGCCGCATGCCCCGCACAGCAGCCATCCTGCGACGGCCTGCGGTTCCTGCCGGTGAACCGCCCGGATGAGGGTGAGAAAGGTCTCCAGCGTTTCGAGGGGCTCCCGCCAGGCGCCGGGACGAGCGAAGGGGACGGCTGCGCTGCGCGGCCGCCAGCCGTCGGACTGGGCTTGCTGGCTCAGCAGATCCGGGTGCAGGGGCAGATCCACCACATAGTCGGCCAGGAAACGGCGGTGGTCGTCGTCCGTAGTGTCGGCCAGCCCCTGGTCGTAGAGAACATGCAGCAACGCCAACGTGCCGAACGTCGGGATATCCGCCCCGGCGGCTATGGCGCGCAGGACGACATCGTCGCTCCACAGAGGAGAGCCTGTCTCCAGAGCGAGTTGGACTGCCGCCAGCCAGGCACCCTCGCGCTGCGCGGTGAAGGTCGGGCTCTGTGCCACCAGGTCGGCATCGAGACCGCCGGTCATGAGTTCCGTCACGAGGGTCAGATCCGCCACCGGGACGATATCCGTGAGCCCGGCCGCTTCCACCAGCTGTTGCATCCGGCCACCCAGATGGTCTCTGGCTTGTTGCGTGAGCTGGGACACACGCAGGCCGGAACCGGGTTCGACGCCGATGTTCATCGACGATTTCCGCACCTGCTCGATGGCGATCGTGGTCATCATGAGGTCGTCGAAGCACGGAGACGGAAGGTGGACCGAGGCGAAGCGCGCACGTAGTTCGGCGAAGCCGGCGACGGTTTGGGTGGACAGGTACAGCGTGCTGGTGTCGATCACCACGACCTGGTCCAGCGCGGCCCGAACGGCTGCTACCTCCGCGTCGAAGCGTTCGGGGTCGGACTCGCCTGCGGGAATGCAGCCGGCCGCACGTTGTAGCAGCGCCAGCGTGTAGGGGCGGTTGAGCTGGCTGGCGAGTAGTCCGAGCGGGATGGCGCCGGCCAGGACCTGGGTACGCAGGTGTTGGGCGAGGCGGGCGCGCGGCTCCAACATCTGGCGCAGCGCCTCGGGATCGGTGATGTCCTGGAGGTCGATCGGGCGCAGCGGCCCGTCCGGGTGCAGGCGCAGGTGTGTTTCGAGGGTGGCCTGGAGCCGGGCGCTCAGCGCGGGTGGCAGGACGAGGATGGGCGGCGGGGACCTGGGGGGCGAGTCGTCCTCATGGGAAGGTTCGCCGGCGGCGAGGAGGATCGTGCTGAGCACCTGGCCGGTGAACTGGGTGTGCTCCGGAAAGCGTTCCACGAGATCGAGCAGTTCCTGGACGGTATCGGCTGACCATCCCGTCCGTGGCAGCACGGCCGCCTTGAGCTGCGCCTGCGTAAGGGTGAGCACCGGCGGAAGCAGCGCCGTGTAAGCCCGAAGCGCGAGAGCGGGCTGGTAGGCGAACCAGCGTGCGCCGATCAGGCTCCAGGCGTACCCCGCCTGCTCAGCCGTCAGCGGTCCCGTGCGTGTGCCCGCCTCCGGCACGGTCTGTCCTGGCGCGCCCGGGGTGTCGCCTTCGGTGAGAGCGGCGACGGCATGTTGCTCGACGGCCGTCCAGTCCTGCCGGTTGTGGGCGTCGTTCAGGAGTTCGCGGCGCAGCGGCTCCCGTACGGCCTGGGGGAGAGCGGACCGGCTCAGCAACAGCAGGGCCCGGTATCTCCACTTGTCGTGCTGGCCCGTGCGCTCAAGGATCCGCAGTGCCCGCTGCAGGAACTCGACGGCGCCGAAGCGGGCGGCCGCGCGGTCGCACGCATGGACGGCTTCGGTGTGACGTTCCAGCTCGACCAGGGATTGCACCAGGGCGGCCGCACCGGACAGGGACCGATCGGCGAGTTGCCGCAGCCGCATCAGGCCAGTTTGGTGGTGACCTTTGGCAATGTCGGCACGTGCGTGCATGGCCGATGCCTCCTCGTCGGTGACGATCGCGCGGGCCACGAGGTCGTCAAGACCGGGCAGCGGCCAGACGCCGAGTTCCGCCAGCGACCTGAAAGCGATCATGAGTTCTTCGAGGGCATCGTCATCAGCCACCTGCACGACGTGGTTCCACAAAGAAATGAGGTCACTCGGTTCGGCGGCCCGGGCGTCGGCGCGGACGGCCTTGAGCACGGCGACGCCGACGGGACTGCTCACCTTGGCGACCAGGTCGTCGGCCTGAGGGTGACCGAGTTGCAGCGCGACCCGGGCGGCGGCCTGCGCCAGGTGCTCAGCGGCGGCCTCCCGGGCGTTGGCCTGCCCGTGCGGCTCCGGCAGCGCGACGGCGATCGCGGCGTCGAAGTCGCCGGTCAGCACGTGAGTATGGAACAACACGTGGGCCGGGTGTTCACTGGGTCCGCCCCAGCGGCGCTGCTCGGCCCGAGCGCTGTCGGCGAGCTTGCGAGCACGGGCGATGTCGCCTTCGTGCAGCGGGCTCATGCCGATGCTGGCCCGCTGAGCCAGAGCCCTGGCCAGTGCGATCCGGCCCGAGTCACTTCGAGGGAAGACGGACACCAGCGTCTCGAGCCAGGTGACGGCCGCGTCAAGATCGCGACTGGCAACGGCTTGATCGGCAAGAAAGCGCAGAGCCGTACCTTCCGACCGAACGCTGCCGTCTTCGACGGCCGCGGCAATGCTGGCGGGAAGAGCAAGAGGTCCTCTGCCGCCAGCCTTCTCGCGCTCGAGCAGGGCAAGGCCGAGGTCGGCCAGGAGCCGGCCGTCCGGCGATTTGGCCGCCTCGGTCAGGATCGCTGTCGCCTGTGCTGAGTCGGAGCGGATCAAAGACAGCCCGGCGAAGGCTCGCCACCGCTGTACCGGGGTGGCTCCCGCGGTCACGGCACGGTTGAAGAACGCCGCCGCCTGAGGCTCCAGAAAATGCTCGTTGGCGTAGTCGGCCACCGACGCCCATAGCTGCCACCCCCATTCTTCGGTCGGCCACCATGCGGGGGTTTTCGCCAAAAGGGTGGAGACCGCCTCGGCCGGCGGACTTGCCTGCAGGAGATCTGCCAGCCGTTCGACGGCACGCGCCCCAGTGGTGTCGCCGTCTTGCAGGGCACGGCGCCGGGTGTGTCCGAGCCGGTCACGCGCCTCGCCGGGCAGGCGGTCCAGCCATCGGGCGAAACGCTGCTCGGCCGGGTCGCCGTCCTCGCGCGCCGGGCGTGCCAGGCTGGTGAGCATAGGCACGCTGGCCTGGTCGATCTGCTGGTCGGCCGGGACGGTCACCTTCCAGCCTTTGCCCGTGGAGTCGGCTGCGTCGTGGGAGAGCGACTGCCAGTAGAGCGTTCCCGAGACGGGGTCGTGCAGGACGATTACCACGGGGATGTCGTAGTCGAACCAGTATTGGGCGTGCTCGTCAGTGAAACGAAAGATCCAGCCATCGCGAGTCGGCTCGCTGAACCAGCTCTGGCCGGACTTGATCTGTGCACCGAGCAGACGCCCGGCGGTGTGGCCGTTCTCGACGAGCTCGAGGATGGCATCGACCCCGAAGTCGTTGACCGGCTGTTCTCGGCACAGCCAGCCGAGACGTTCGTGGGCCGCCTTGGCCAAGGCGGCAACGCCCGCACGCTCGACGTGCACAGAAGCATCGACCCGCACAGCCACTCCTTTGTGAGCCGGCTTGGATGGAGGGCTCCCGCGAGCCAGGTCGAACAGCCTAGCGAACCGGCGCCGACGCTATCCCGTATGACCAAGAGCGCTACGTGCTCCGGCGAAGGGGCGAGATCCACCGACAGCGTGGTAGGCCATTCCAACGTGAGGAATATTTTGGTGATGTAATCTGAGGGATAGAAGAGCGGTGGATGGCGTGAACAGGAGCGCGGTGTGGCCCAGGAGACGGCGCATGCGGACATGCTGACGCTGGCTCGTGAGTCCCGCGGGATGACCCAGACCGCGCTCGCCCACGCCATGTCGGCCCTGGCGGGAGAGTCGATCAGCCAGGGTTACGTGAGCAAGGCCGAAGCGGGCCGCCTCGCCGTCGAGGGCGACCGCCTGACCGTGTACGCGCGCGCTCTGGGTTACCCGCCGGCGCTGCTTCGCCTGGATGCCGAGCTGACCGGGGTCGGCATCGGGCTGGTGCACCACCGCAAGAAGGCCGCGCTGGGAGCCCACGCGCTGCGCCGCATTCACGCGCAGCTCGCCCTGGGCCGCCTGCAGACCCACCGTCTCCTGCGGGCCCTGCCCGCCGATCCGACCCTTCACCGCTTCGAGCACATCGCCGTGAACGACTTCGACACCCCTACCGAGGCGGCACAAACCCTGCGCAAGCTGTGGGAGGTTCCCGCCGGGCCGATCGCCCACCTGGTCGGGATGATCGAAGGTGCCGGCGGACTGATTCTCGTGCGCGACCTCCAAAGCCGTGACCTGGATGCGGTCAGCCAGTGGAACGGCGCGGAGCGCCCGCTGTTCCTGCTGGGCGCGCACGCTCCGGCCGACCGGTTCCGGTTCAGCCTCGCCCACGAGCTCGGGCACGTGATCATGCACCCCGAGCCCGGTGCCACCCCACAGCAGGAGCGGCAAGCCGATGAGTTCGCCAGCGAGTTCCTGATGCCCGCCGCGGGCATCGGCGGCGAGCTGAGCGCAGGCCTGGATCTGTCCCGTCTATCGGTGCTGAAGCGACGATGGGGCGTGTCGATGGCCGCCTTGGCCCGTAAGGCGCTCACCCTGGCCGCCATCAGCGAATGGCAGTACCGCAACCTGATGATCGAGATGTCCACGCTCGGCTACCGCACCCACGAGCCCGGCGACATCCCACGCGAACTCCCGCAGGCCGTGCCCGCCGCGGCGCAACGCCTCATCGCTCAGCACGGACTCCACCGCGCCGCCGAGATCGCGGGACTACTCGCTGAGGAGTTCACCCACTTGTTGCTGCCCCACCCCGGCCCGCCCGGACACAACCCCGCCTGACACCGGTTACGTCTCACGAGGTGAGCACATGGACGACCGCACCAGCGCACCAGCCCCTACCGTGGCGAGTTCCCTGCTCACCTCGCCGCCCGACCGCGGTAGAGCCGGGCGCGCCATCACGCAGCGCGCCCTGACCTTGGAGCGCGCCAACCTGCTGCTCCAAGCGCCCGGCTACCTTCATCCCGATCACGGCGGCCTGGTGGTGTGCGGTACCGGCTGCTCGGCGCGGCTGCACGCGCTGCGGCGAGCCTTTTCCGGCGTGCTGGCCGAAGACTGCGCCGCGTACGAGAAGGAGGTCGCCACCACCGACGCGCCGTTCTGTCTGCCGCAGGATGCCCTGTTCGGCGGCGACTTGGACAGCGCGCTTCAGGAGCAGCTCGACAACGGGGCGTCCTTCGCCATCACCCCGACCCGCTATATCAAGGCCGGCGATCCTGCGGCCTTGAAGGCCGTGGTGAAGGCGGCTGGGGCGCTGCAGCGCGACGACGTCGTGGTGACGCTCCCCGTCTCGATCGGGTGGCTGCGGCCGGAGGCGCGTGTCACCCTGGTGGCCGCGATCCGCGCGATAGAGCACCCGGTCGCGCTGATCCTCGGCGGGCAGCGTGACCCGCTCCAGCAGTTCGCGGCCGCCCCTCAGCAGCTTCGGCAACTGCTGGCCGACGTACCGGGCACCGGGCTGTGGCGTACGGACCTGGCCGGGTTCGACGCGCTGGCGCACGGCGCCGGCTTCGCCGGCATCGGCGCGGGCGGCTCCTTGCGGCACCTCGTCCCCGCCGGGGAACGCACCGAGACCTCCGGCGGCGGAGCGAACTACCCCGCGGTGCTGATCCCCGAACTGCTGCGCTTCAGCAGCGCCAAGTTCATCGCCGACTCCTACGCCAACGCCACCCCGCCCCGCTGCACCTGCAGCCGCTGCCAGGGCAGGGCGCTGGACGATTTTCTCGGCCTCACGAACCCGGTGAAGGCGGCCGCGCACGCGCACAACAGCGCCACCTGGAACGCCTGGCTACCCGATCTACTGGAGCAGCCCACGCTAGCCGACCGGCAGATCTGGTGGCGAGCCCGCTGTAAGCAGGCCGTGAACGCGCACGCCATGGAGAACACCCGCATCAAGCAGCCCAACCACTTCAAGCCGCCCAGGCCGCTGGAGAAGTGGGCCAGCCTGCCACTCAGCACCGACAGTCAGGCCATTACACCCTCGCTGGCAGCAGATTGATCTGCTGGTACGCCTCCTCCAAGAACAGCCAGCTCGCGGCGGTGAATCTGCGGAGTTCGAAGGGCGCCGGCGGGACCATCACATGCGATTCGCCGTCGGCGTCGACGATGACGCCGATGCCATAGAAGTCGGCTTCCATCCGCAGCACATCGAGATCACGCGGCGGCGCGGAAAGCAGCATCGCGCGTGCACAGAACGGCGCGAACCGGCCCGCCCGCTCCAGGCCCACGCGCCACGATCGGGTCGGCACGACCGCCAAGCATGCCTTGATCGGGGGAACCGCCAAGCGGGTCACGCAGCCCTGGTCCATGTGTATCGCGCCGTTCGGGAGTCGGTGCAGGGCATCGGAAGCCGCCCGTTCGACGGCCGACAGCGGCAGTGGCGCATTCACCGGCAGATCCAGCAGCACTCGCAGCGCGTCCGGCGAGGTGATGGCCGCTGGGCCGGTGCGCCGCCGCCGTTCGATCTCGATCTGATCCGGCTCATAGTGCAGCAAGACCGAGGTGCCCTGCAGCACCACGCGTGACCACGAACCCCGGTTCAGGGTGAACTCCGGCGCGTCGGCGACGGCCTGAGGAAAGGCCTCCGCGGCGCCGGTCACGTCCTCACCCTCTTCTGCTCGCCCACATCGTTCATATCCGTCCCCGTGATCCGGTCGTAATGCCCCCGCAGGCCGTCGACCAACCGCCCCAGAGGCTCCCAAAGGGCATCGCCGCCTGCGCGGCGATACCAGCGCCGCCGGTCCCGCCCAACCTCCGTCACCCTGGTCACCATCCGCAGGGCCAGCAGATCGCGCACCACGGGGTAGTACACCGCCGATTGCACGCCTTGCCGGACGGCCAGCCTCCCGAGATTCACCTGACCATCCGGTGCGCTGGCGAACGCCTCCAGCACCTCCAGCCGATACCGGTTGCCGAACATGCAGGCAGAGACCGCACGGATGTCATCCAGATCCGCTCCACGCACCCCTTCACTATAGTGATTAACGAATCCGTAATCCATGGCAGATGAGGTGTTGCCTGCTTGCGGTCCTCGCCAGCTACCTCGCCCCGGCAGAACCGGGCCCAGTCGGTGTGACGACGCACGAGCATACGCCTCTTCCCGTCGTCTGCGACTCCTCTGTCACGAACCCATCACAATGCGTACGCGGCCGAAACCGTGGAGATCCCACCCGCGATGGTCCCTACAGGGCACGAAAAGGGGGCATCAGATGGACAGCAGCCAGCACGGTTACGCCGTCATCGACCTGGAGACCACGGGACTGCGGCCGTCGTGGCACGACCGGGTCATCGAGGTCGCCGTCGTCCTGCTCGACCCGCTCGGGCGGATCACCGGCGAGTGGAGCACCCTGGTCAACCCACAACGTGACCTGGGGCCGCAACACATCCATGGGATCAGCGCCGCCGACGTCCGGCACGCCCCCGGCTTCAAGGACATCGCCGGGGCGCTCACCGAGCTGCTGCGCGGCCGGGTGCCCGTGGCCCACAACCTCCGCTTCGACCTGGGCTTCCTGCACGACGAGTACGCGCGGGCCGGCACCCCGATCCCCGACCTGAGTCCCTTCGGCATCTGCACGATGACCGAGGCCATCCGCTTCCTGCCCGCCGCCCCACGCACACTCGCCGGCTGCTGCGCGGTCGCCGACATCTCGCTCGACAACCACCACGACGCGCTCATCGACGCCCGCGCCGCCGCCGCGCTTCTGCGCCACTACCTCAGGCTCTCCCACCCAACCTCGCCGTGGACTGCATGTCTCACGGCCGCCGCCGGACTCGCCTGGCCAGTCATTCCCCGCAGCGCCGCCACTCCGGTACGGCGGGGCGCGTCGGGCGAGCGCGACAACCACTTCCTGGCCCGGCTGCTGGACCGCCTGCCGCGCGCGTCCGACACCGTCCGGGCCGACCCGTATTTCGCTCTGCTCGACCAGGTGCTCCTGGACCATCACATCTCGGCGACCGAGGCCGACATGCTGATCGCCCTGGCCGCACGGTTGGACCTCAGCCGCGCCGACGCGCTCCGTCTGCACCACGACTACCTGAACGCCTTGGCTCACGCGGCCAAGGCGGACGGCGTCGTCACACCTGCGGAACGCCACGAACTCGACCTCGTCGCCGCCCTGCTCGGCCTGCCGCCCGCTGCAGTTGAGCAAGCCCTGGCCGCTGCCGCCCCGCCTCAGCACCCTGCCGTCGGCGGCTTCCGCCTGCAGCCGGGTGATCTCGTCGTGTTCACCGGGGACATGGCAGGCGGCCGCGAACTGTGGGAAGAACGAGCCCGCCAGGCCGGCTACGCCGCACACTCCAACGTCACCAAGCGGGTCCGGCTGCTGGTCGCCGCAGATCCCGACACCATGTCGGGGAAGGCGCGCAAGGCCCGCGCCTACGACATCCCCATCGTGACACCGGACGCCTTCGCCCGGATGAGCGCTGCAGCCGATCGCTAGCAGGCCGCGCCACGTTGATCCAGGAGTCCGGGCACCGGCTGGAGCACAAGATCTGCCACGGCAACGTCAGCAAGCACGCCGGGAAACCGGCAGCATCCCTCGCCCCGAGCGACATCGCTGAAGCATGGGAAGGAGGCTCCGCCTCTGGATTGTCTCAAGACCGACAGAAGCTGCTCGGAGCACAACGTCAGCAAGAGACGGCCCCAGCCTCTTTCTTCTGGAACTTGACAAGCCTTGGGCTCTGCCAGGGCTTGTCAGCATGCCGGAGAATGTCCGCCATGGGCTCCTCATGGATCTTGGCCAGTCTGCCTTTTGCCATCGGCATCGTCATGTTCGGCCTGGGCCTCAGCCTGACCCTGGACGACTTCCGGCGGGTGGGCCAGTATCCGAAGGCGGCCGTGCTCGCGCTGCTGTGCCAAATCGTGCTTCTGCCGGCAATCTGCTTCGGCCTGGTGCTCGCCTTCGGGCTTCCGCCGGAGCTGGCGGTCGGGATGTTGCTGGTCGCGGCGTCGCCTGGGGGCCCTGCGGCCAATCTGTTCAGCCACCTGTTCGGCGGGAACGTCGCGCTGAATGTAACGCTCACCGCGATCAATTCGGTGCTGGCCGTGGTCGCCCTGCCGATCGTGGTGAACCTCTCGGCCGGGTACTTCCTGCCCGATGGGGCTGCAATCGGCTTGCAGTTCGACAAGATAGTACAGGTCTTCGCGATGGTGGTCGTACCGGTCGTGATCGGGATGCTCGTGCGCGCGTTGGCGCCGGAGGTGGCGCAGCGGCTCAACCTCCCCGTCCGGGCACTGTCGGTCGTGGTCCTGGTCGGGGTCATCTACGCTGTGCTGTACTCGGAGCGGGAGAACCTCCTCGGCTATTTCGTCTCGGTCGGGCTGGCCGCATTGGCTTTCAACATCGTGAGTCTGCTGATCGGCTACAGCGTGCCGCGCCTGGCGGGCGTCGATCATAGAGCGGCGACCGCGGCCGGGTTTGAGATCGGGATCCACAACACCGGGCTCGCCATCACGGTCGCGCTGAGCCCGACGCTGTTGAACAGTGCCGAGATCGCCATTCCGGGTGCGGTGTACGGCATTGTCATGTTCTTCACGGCAACCGGGTTCGGCTGGTTGATCAGCCGTCGAGCTCGAAGGCCGGTCGTAGAAGCCTCCTGAACAGACAGGCGGCGGCCACAGCTTGTCGCCAAGTCCCAGCCGAACGCGGGCCGGCTGCCCCGCCTTGCGACGGTTCCCGGACAACATCTGGGACCGAGCTTCGACCTGGACGTCGTTCGCCGTACGGGCAGGGGCCCACACTGGGCTGGGTCGTGACCGGCCCCGCCTGCCTACTCGTCGAATCGGCCGAGCAAACGTCGTACGAATCCGCGGCCTCCACCTCGATCGGCCGACCCTTCTACGATCTATCCCGGGCCCATATACTCGTGCACGCTGCCGTCTGACACAGGTCACACGCGGACAAATCTGTCATGTTCATCCGGGGAGTCGACGTGACCGGGCTAACCCATCCCGTTAGGCCCGACGGCGAAAGTCCGCCGACCGGTGCTGGCTCGTTGCGCCTGCAGGTCCTCGGTCCGTTGCGGCTGTGGCGCGATGACGCCGAATTGGACGCCGGCCCCCGGCAGCAGGCGCAACTGCTGGCCCTGCTCCTGGCACGCGTGGGCCATCCGGTCAGCACCAGCGAATTGATCGACCTGATCTGGGCCGATGACGTCCCCACCAGCGCGCGCAACGTCGTGCAGAAGTACGTCGGGGCATTGCGGCGGGTGCTCGAACCCGTGGTCCCCGCCCGGGCAGCCGGTACGTACCTGCACCGCCGCGGCAATGCGTACGTGTTCAGCGCCGGCCCCGGCACGCTGGATCTCGTCACGTTCCGGGAACTCCTCAAAGCCGCCCAGGCCGCCCTCACCCGGCAAGCTCACGAAGCGGCGCTCGACCACTACGTCGAAGCGCTTGGCCTCTGGCGTGGCCCCGCGGGGGACGGACTGTCCTTTGCATCGACCGCGATGTCGATCTTGGCAGCCCTCGACGACGAGTTCTACGAGGCCTGTGCGGCAGCGGCCGAACTGGCCGTGTCGTTACGCCGGCCTGAGCGGGTGATCCGGCCGTTGCAGCTGGCCGCGTCGATGGCCCCGTTCCATGAACCTGTACATGCCGGCCTCATCACCGCCCTCGGCGCCGCTGGGCGGCAGGCGGAGGCGCTGTCAGCGTTCCATGCGGTCCGTGACCGCCTCGCCGAAGAACTGGGCATCGACCCCGGCTCGGTGTTGCAGGCCGCGCACCTGCGAGTGCTGACGCAGGCCCCGCCGTCGCCGGTGGCGACGGGCACGGAGAGTGAGAGTGACCACGCACCGGCAAGGCAGGCAGCCGGACTGGTCGG
This sequence comes from Nonomuraea rosea, assembly GCF_039539705.1. Taxonomy (NCBI): domain Bacteria; kingdom Bacillati; phylum Actinomycetota; class Actinomycetes; order Streptosporangiales; family Streptosporangiaceae; genus Nonomuraea; species Nonomuraea rosea. The sequence goes on from NZ_BAABDQ010000039.1 coordinate 91,611, forward strand.
CCGGGGCGAGGAACTCGGCGTGCTGTGGCAAGCCATCGAGGCGGCGCTCACCGGTCGCACCGGGCTCGCTGTCGTCGAAGGGGAACCGGGCGTGGGCAAGACACGCCTGCTGGAAGAGGCCGCCGCCGCCGCGGACCAGCGTGGCGCGCTCGTCGTCTGGGCCTCCTGCCTCGAGGGCGACGGAACCCCATCGATGTGGCCATGGGAGCAGGCGCTCGCCCTTGTCCTCGACAGCCTGCCCGCGTTGGCGCGCGAGAAGTGGCTGGCCAGCGAGCTCGGTCGCCTTCTCGAACCTCGAGACGATGACGCCGCGCCCCCGGTTTCCGGCGGCCGCGCCCAGTTCCGCCTGTTCGAACAGGTCGTCACCTTCATCGGCCAGGCCTCGGCCGCACGGCCGATGCTGCTCGTTTTAGATGACCTTCAATGGATTGATGCCACCTCGCTCCAGCTGTTCGGCCACCTGACGGGCCGGCTACCCGCTGGCACCGCGATCATCTGCGCCCTTCGCGACCGCGCACCCACACCCAGCCCCGACCTTTCGCGGGTCATGGCCGCCGCCAGCCGGTTGCCCAGCCATCGCAGGATCCAACTCGGCCCGCTCAGCCTGGCTGACGTGGCCGAACTCATCCGCCGTGAGACCGGCCACGAACCCGGCGCGGACCTCGCCCGCAACCTCCACGTTCGCACCGCCGGCAATCCTTTCTTCGTCTGCGAACTGTATCGGCTCCTCAGCGACCGCGGCGCGCTCAGCGACGGCGACGCATCCGCTCGGGGCGGGGTGCCGTCCACCGTGCGCGACGTCGTCCGTGATCGGATGACGGGCCTCGACGACAGCGCTCGCGACCTGCTGCGCGTCGCCGCGCTGATCGGCCGCGACGTCGACCTCGGCTTACTCGCCCGCGCCGCCGGTGTCGACGTCGCAGCCTGCCTTGAATGCCTCGAACCGCTGCGCGCGCTCGGCCTGCTCGCCACGGTGCCGGACGATCCGTTCTCGTGGAGCTTCGCGCACGACCTGGTTCGCGAATCGATCATGGAGACAACGGAGCAGCTGCCGGCCATCCGGCTGCACCTGCGTATCGCGGACGCGCTCGAAGAAAGCCAAGCGGACGACGAGTCCATCACCGAACGCCTCGCCTTCCACCTGTCTGCCGCCGGCCCCCTCGCCGATCCGGTCCGTGCCGTGGAGGCGCTGAAGCGCGCCGGTCGTCGCGCGGCGACCAAGCTCGCGTTCGCCGCCGCCGATCGGCACCTGGAGTCGGCCGCCCAGATCGCGCGGACCGCCGGGCTCCCGGAACTCGAGCTCTCCGCCCTCTCGCTACTCGCCATCGCCCCGCGCCGGCAAGCCGGATTCGGCGGCACCACGTTCGATCTGCTGGAACGTGCGGAACACCTGGCCCGCCAACTCGGCCGGGAGGTGGAAGCCGCCGGCCTCCTCTTCGCTCGCCTGTTCGGGGCCTACACCTTCTTGGAGTGGGACCGCGTCCGCCTGGTTCGCCGCCTGTACGAGCAAGGGGAGGCGTCTTCCGATCCGGTCGTCCGTGTGTACGGCCGGCAAGCATGGGGCCTGCACCAGTGGGACATCGGCAACATCGGCGAGGCATACCAGTGCTTCAGTGAGAACAACCCCGCCGTTCTCGACGGGGTCGTCTCCCCGCACAGCGAAACCCCGATCCGGCGTGATGTCTCGGGTGAGTGGCCCGGCTGGCAGGCCGTCGTGACGGCACTGCACGGTGATGTCGCGACGGCGGAGACCATCATCGACAGGTGGAACGGCCCTGACGACGCGTATGCGGTCGCCACCTGGGCCTACTACACCACGATCATTGCTTCGATGGCCGGTGACGCGGGCTGGGTGATGCGCACGATCGAGCGATGGATGGCCGTGGGTACCGGCCGCGCCGCCATTCAGCAGGAGCACTACATACGGCTGAACTGGTACTGGGCCCGTGCCCTCGTCGGCGATGACCCGGCCGGTATCACGGCGGAGGCCGAACAGCTCCTGGCCGCGACGCTGGTCGACCCACCGCGATGGGGTGTCGCGTACCACTACGGACTGATCGCCGAGATGCGGCTGGCCGCCGGGATGCCGGGCGAGGCGGACATCGCCCTCGACCGAGCGGACGAGGCTCTTGATGCCTACGGTCAACGCTACGCCGAAGGACTGGTCCTGCTGCTGCGGGCGCGCCTGCTCCACGCCCGCGGCGAACCCGCCGAAGTCGTCCGAGCCGCGGCCGAGAAAGCCCGCGACCTGTCCAACGAACGCGGGTCTCACCTCTTCGCCCGCCGCGCCGAGAAGTTCCTTGCCGAGCTTTGATCACACCGCTCAGCGCCAGAACGCTCTGGGAGAGGTGATCGGAAGCAAGAGCCGAGGCCAGGTTTTGGTGAGCAGGTGAACGGGGGCAGGCGGAGGATGCAGTGACCTCCGTAGTGGTCAGCGGAGATGCGCCTTTCAGGTATTTTCACGCGCCGCCCTGTCGATGAAGGCCGCAGTCGTGCCCGGATGTGAGACGAACACCAAGTGCGAGGCACCCTCGACGATCTGGACCTTCGCGCCGGAGCGCTGGGCCATGAACTCCTGCGCCGCCGGCGGGATGATCCGGTCGGCGCCGCTGATCAGGTTGTAGGTCGGGATCGTGTGCCAGGCCTGCGGGCCGGCGGCGGGCTCGCCGAGGGCGGCGCCGGTGGCCGGACGCTGCGTGATCGCGAAGAGCGCGGCCTCTTCGGCGGGCAGATCCCCCGCGAAATGGGGATGGAACACGCGCGGGTCGATGTAGAGGTCGACCTGCCCGCCGGGCAGCGGCACGGGTTTGAGGGACTCGCCCACGGTGCTGCCCGGGAACTTCTCGACCAGCTCCTGTACGCTCTCACCCGTCTCCGGCACGAATGCCGCCAAGTAGACCAGCGCCTTCACCTCGGGGTTCCCGGTGGCGGCAGCGGAGACGACGGCGCCGCCGTATGAGTGGCCGACCAGCACGATCGGTCCCTCGATGTTGTCCAGCAGTGCCTTGACCTGCGCCGCGTCGGAGGAGAGCCCCCGAAGCGGGTTCGGCGCGGCGGCGACCGGATAGCCGTCGGCGAGGAGTCGCCTGACGATCGCGGTGAAGCCGCTGCCGTCCGCGAAGGCTCCGTGCACGAGCACGATCGTCGGTTTCCTGTGTGCCATTCCTCCACCTCTCATGACGTGATGGTGGAAGGCTACGGCGGCGGACTGAACGGGAAATGGACGTGAACGAGCGTCGTTCCGCGACGGGATTCCCAGATCGTTCCGTCCGCGTCAAGTCAGCTCCGCCAATCTGACCCCGCAGGACGGACAAGCCGGGGGTGTAGATGGTCGCGTACGAGGAAGTCGATGTCGTCGTGATCGGTTCGGGTATGGGCGGTCTCGCCGCGGCCCGTACGATCGCGCAGTTCGGCGGGAAACAGGTTCTTGTTCTCGAGCAGCACTACACGCTCGGCGGGATGACGCACGAGTTCTCCCGGGCCGGGCGATACCAGTTCGGCACCGGGCTGCACTACATCAGCGCGAACGCCGGCCCGTTCCTCGAGTTCATGACGGACGGGCGGGTGCAGCTCTCGCCGCTGCCGGACGACTACGACGTCCTGCACTTCCCGGGGTTCGATTTCGCCGTCCCCGCCACGAAGGAACGGTTCAGGGAGCGCCTCGCGGAACGGTTCCCGGCTGAGGCCGACGCCATCGACGGCTTCTTCCGGACCACGCGCCGAGCCATGGCCGGGCTCGCGGCGCGCAATGTCTTCGCGTCCATGCCCGCTGGCGTGCGAAAGGTGGGCTGGCCCATCGTCGAGCGGCTCTTCCCGTCGACGTACCGATCGGTGGGGGAGCAGGTCTCCCGAAGCTTCCGCGATCCGCGGCTGCGGGCCGTTCTTGCCGCGCGGTGGGGACTTTACGGCATTCCGCCCGCATCGAGCGCGTTCGGCTATCACGCCGCGGTCCCGCTGACCTTCTTCATGGAAGGGACGGCGCATCCTGTGGGCGGCCCCAAGGAGCTCTCCCGGATCATTGTGGAGATCCTTCAGCGGTACGGCGTGGTGCTGCGCCCCCGGCAACGGGTCAGCGAGATCGTCGTCGAGCGGGGCAAGGTGGCCGGTGTCGACGTCGAGGACACCGCCACCGGCCGGCGCTACCGCGTACGGACGAACACCGTCGTCTCGGCGGCCGGGGTGCGCAACACCTACGCCCTGATCGGGAAGAGCCAGGACCTGGGGGATCTGCCCGGGGAACCGTCGGCGGTCATGCTGTTCCTCGGCATGGACCGGTCGCCGGCCGCGTTCGGGATCCGCGGCGAGAACCACTGGTTCATGCCGGACCTCGACGACCACGACGGCTTCCGTCGCCCACCCGGGGAAGGCACGCTGTACGTCTCGTTCGCCTCGCTCAACAACCCGGCCGCCCGCTTCCACACGGTGGAGGTGCTGGAACTCGTCGATCCCGCTGTGGTCGACCAGTGGCGCGGGACGCCTGCGGAAGAGCGGCCGGAAAGCTACCGCAAGCTCAAGGGCGACCTGACCGAGCGGCTGATCGCCCGCCTGGAGGAACGATGGCCCGGCTTCCGGGACGCGATCGCGTTCGCCGAGCTCGCGACCCCGCTGTCGTTCGAGACCTATCAGCACAGCGTCCTCGGCTCCTTCTACGGTCTCGCGGCGACTCCGCAACGGCTGCGGTCACCACGGGCGGGATGCCGCACGCCTGTCAAGGGTCTCTTCGTGGCCGGGCAGGACGCCTGGGGCTCCGGCGTGGTCGGGGCGCTGGCCGGCGGGCTGATGGCCGCCAACGCGGTGCTCAAGCCGAGGCAGCTCGGAGCCATGTGGCGAACCGTCCGCTCCGGCGGCATGGCCCCGGACCCGGCCACGCCCTGGCAGGGATACCTGCGGGTGGCCGCGATGGAGACGCTGACTCCGACGGTCCGGCGCATCCGCCTCGAACCCCTGAGCATCGGCGCGATGCCGTTCTCGTTCACCGCCGGGCAGTACCTGAAGGTCGACCTGCCTGTCACCGTCGAGCCGATCGAACGCTCGTACTCGATCTGTAGCGGCCCCGGGGAGACCGGCTTCGTCGAGATCGCGGTCAAGCACGAGCCCGACGGGCTCGGCTCGACCTTCCTGCACGAAAAGCTGGCGGTCGGCCAGGCGCTGCGGGTGAGCGGCCCGCACGGCGAGTTCACCTGCGAACCCGCACACGACCTGACGGCCGGAACGCTGTTGCTGATCGCCGGGGGCGTGGGAATCACACCACTGATGAGTGTGCTGGCCGCCGACGCCGGTCACACAGGGCGGATCGTGTTGCTGGCCAGCTCCCGGACCGAGGACGAGGTCGCCTTCCGGCCGGAGACCGAGGCGCTGCGGGAACGCCTGCCCGGGCTCGAGGTGTCGATCTTCGTGACCGGACGGAACGGCCGGATCGGCGCCGACGTGCTCCGCGCGCACACCGAAGACGTCTACCGGGTCCACCTCTGCGGTCCCGCATCGATGATGCAGGACCTGATCGGTCACCTGACGCATCTGCGGGTGCCACGCGAGGCCATCCACACCGAGGCGTTCGTGTCCGGCCGGAGCAAGGAGACCCGTCAGGAGAAGGCGCATGCCATCGCCCTGGCCGCCGCGGCGGCCGGCGTCACCGCGTTCACCATCGGCATGGCGGGCGGCAACCCGGCCTTCCCCTGCCACCCCGGGCAGTCCGTCCTCGACGCCGCCAACGCCGCCGACGTCCCGCTGCCCCAGTCGTGCGGCGAAGGCGCTTGCGGCACCTGCCGCGTACGGGTCCTCTCCGGCGCCTACGAGAGCGACACCCGGGGGATGTTCTCCACCGACGAGCTGGCCGCGGGCTGGCGGCTGGCCTGCCAGACCCTACCCACCCAGGACCTGATGATCGCCCCATAGCAGCGCCTTCCGGGTGCTGATCGTCACCGCAACGCGTCGTGCACGCCGGCCTCCGCCGGGCGGCGGCAGTAGTAGACCAGAGCGGGCGGGAGATTCGCCCACACCGTACGGCTGATGACCACCTCGTCGAACCGCGACCGCATGGAGCGCAGCAGCCGCCGGGCCGGCGGGGCCCATCGAGCATGCACGTAGGCGAAGGTGGTGAACACGCCGTGCGGTGACAGGGTCGCCACGACCGAGGACAGCACGTCGCGCTGCTGACGGTCGGGGAACGCCGCCCACGGAAGGCCGCTGACCACGACGTCGGCCTGGCGCAGCCCACGCTGCGCCAGCACCGTGGCCAGATCGGTCGCGTCCGCGTGAACGACGTCGACCTCCGGGTGGAGGGCGGCCAGCCTCTGCGCGAACCGCGCGTTGATCTCGACGGCTATGTGCCGGCCGCGTCCGGCGAGACGCCGCTGGATGACCTCGGTGAACGCACCGGTACCCGGTCCGAGTTCCACGACGATGGGAGAGCCGGTACGGGGGACCGCCGCCGTCGCCACGCCGGCCAATGCCGGACCGCTCGGTGCCACCGCGCCGACCGTCATGGGATCGCGTACGAACTCGAGAAAGAACGACACCGCTCACCCCCGCCGCGAGGGGGAGGAGGCCGCCCTGATGTGGAACGCCAGCCCGATACCCCAGGCGAGCAGCGAATACAGCGGCCAGAAGAAGTGCTGCGGGGTGTAGAGCCACCACACCACGACCTGCACCACCTGTGCCACGACATAGCAGAGGACGTGGACCCGCAGGCCCACCTTCAGTTGACGCTCGCCTTTTTCCGATCTCATCTCGACCTGTCTCCTCGGCGCCCTACCTGCACGACGCCGCCAGGCTAGATCGGCGCACTTGACGAGGAGGGAACCGTTCGTGAACCCGGCCGTGCAGAGATCGTCAAGTCGCCGACCCTACGCTGACCAGCGATCACTCCTGCTGAAAGGTTCCGCATCCATGACCACAACCCGCCGTACCCTGCTTGCCGGATCGGCCGTCGCCACCGCGAGCGCCCTGCTCGGCGCATCCGTGGCGCAGGCACACGCCCGGCCGGAGGGCAGGTCCAAACCGACCGTCGTGCTGGTGCACGGCGCGTTCGCCGATGCCTCTGGCTGGAACGGCGTCGCCGCCCGGCTCATCCGCGACGGCTATCCGGTCCTCGCCCCGGCGAATCCGCTGCGCGGCGTGACCGCCGACGCCGCCTACCTGGCCAGCATCCTCGCCACACTCAGCGGCCCGCTGGTGCTCGTCGCGCACTCCTACGGCGGGATGGTCATCACGAACGCCGCGACCGGCAACGCCAACGTGAAGGCGCTGGTATACGTCGCCGCCTTCACTCCCGACAAGGGTGACACGTTGCTGAGCCTGCAGACGAAGTACCCCGGGAGCAAGCTGGGGGAGACGGCGCTGGACTTCCGCCCCTATGGTTCGGGCCTCGTCGACGGGTACGTCAAGCGCGAAGTCTTCCGCGAGGTGTTCGCCGGCGACCTGCCGAGAGCGACCACCGACGTGATGTGGGCCGGCCAGCGACCGAGCGACGTGCGCGCGCTGCAGGAGCCGTCCGGGGCCCCGGCATGGAAGGAGATTCCCTCCTGGTCCCTCGTGGCTCGCGACGACAACGTGCTCCCGGCTGCGGCGCAGCGGTTCATGGCGAAGCGGGCCGGCGCACGTACCACCGAGGTCAACGCCTCGCACGTCGCGATGATCTCACAGCCTGTCGTGACGGCTGACCTCATCAAGCGCGCCGCGCACTCCTCCCTCTAGGCGGAAACCTTGCATCAGCGCGCCTACGAAGGCCAATGCACTGCCGAAGAGAACCGGCACGCCTCCGCCAAGACGCCCATCCGCCATCCGAAGCTGACGCTGTTCGCGCTGGCGCTGGGCACCTTCGCGATCGGCACCGGGGAGTTCGGCAGCAACGGCATCATCCAGCTGTTCTCCTCCGATCTGGACGTGTCGATCCCGGTCGGGGCGTACGCGATCACCGCGTACGCCTTCGGGGTGGTGATCGGCTCGCCGGTGATCACTCTGTTCGCCGCCCGGATCAACCGGCGCACCCTGCTGCTTGGCCTGATCGTCCTGTTCCTGATCGGCAACGGGCTCTCCGCGCTGGCGCCGGACATCGCGTTGCTCGTCGCCTTCCGGTTCGTCGCCGGCAGCGTGCAGGGAGCGTTCTTCGGCGCCGGAGCCGTTGTCGCCGCGTACGTGTACGGCCCCGGCAAGGGCGGCAAGGCATTCGCCACCGTCATGGGAGGACTCACCGTCGCCACGGTCGTCGGGGCGCCGCTCGGCACCTTCATCGGTCAGAATGCCGGCTGGCGCGCCATGTACTGGGTCGTGGTCGCCATCGGCCTGCTCGCCGGGGCCGCCCTGATGGCCTGGCTGCCCCGTACCGATGCGTTGCGAGGCGGCTCCCTCGCCGGCGAATCGGGGGCCCTGCGCCGGATCAACGTCTGGCTGATGGTCGGCGTCGCGGCGCTCGGCATCTCCAGCATCTTCGCCGTCTACACCTTCATCGGCCCGTTCATCACCGACGCGGCATCGCAGGACGCTTCGCTCATCCCGATCGCGCTCGCCGTCTTCGGCCTCGGCATGGCGGCCGGCAACCACCTCGGCGGACGCGTCGCCGACCGGTACGAGCACCGCGGCCTGACCTGGGGCTACAGCGCCGTCCTGGCGCTGCTGGCGCTGATCGGCGTGGCCGGCGGCGACCTGCTCATCCTGCTGCCCTGCCTGTTCGGCGTCGGCGCGACCATGATGTTCGCGATCCCCACCATCCAGGTGCGGCTGACCGCCTTCGCACCCGACGCCCCGGCCCTGATGGGAGCGCTCAATCTGGCCGCGCTCAACCTGGCCAACTCGCTGGGCGCGATCGGCGGCGCGATCACCCTCAATGCCGGCTGGGGCCCCTTGTCCACCGTCTGGGCCGGGTTTGCCCTCACCACCGCCGGTCTGCTCCTGTACCTCGTGACCGTCGCCCGGGTGAAGCCCGTTCTCCGTTCCCGGCTGAGCAACGCGGCCGGAGCGGAACTCCAGCCGGAGATGCGTTCCGACCCGGTGTGACGGCATGGCATGAGATCCCCGTCATCGAGATCCCCGTCGCCTGGCGAGGAAAGAGCGACCACACGGAGGAATCCCATGAACGACGGCGCGGCGCAGCGCGGGCCAGTCCTGGACGACGAGCAGTCTCGCCGGCTCGCCGAGTACGGCGAAGGGGAGCACGTCGAGGTCGGCCGGAATCTGTACACGCCCGGCGACGACTCCTACGACTTCTTCCTGCTCCTGACCGCTACGGTGGACATCATCCGGGACGCGACGGCGATCGATCCGGAACGTCTGGTCTACCAGGGTGGTCCCGGTGACTTCCTCGGTGAGCTCAGCCTGCTGACCGGTCAGCACGTCTACCTGACCGCGCGCGTGGTGACCGCCGGGACGATCGTCCGGATCGGTGCGGCAGCATTGCGCAGGGTCCTCGCCGAGCAGCCCGACATCGCCGACCTCCTGCTCGAGGCGTTCGGGGAGCGGCGGGAGTTCATCCGCTCGGTGGCCGGCAACGCCCTGGAGATCGTCGGCCGCTCGGACACCGCGGAGACACTCGATCTGCGTACCTACGTGACGCAACTGCTCCTGCCGCATTCCTGGCTCGACGCGGCCTCGCCCTCTGGGCTCTCGCTGATGACCTCGGCCGGGCTCACAGAGGACGAACTCCCGGCGGCGATCGTCGACGGTACGGTGCTGCGCCGTGCGACGCCCGGCACGATCGCGAAGGCGCTCGGCCTCACCTACCGGCTCGGCGGAAGTCCCGTAGATCTCGTCGTGGTAGGCGCCGGCCCGGCGGGTCTGGCCGCCGCCGTGTACGGGGCGTCCGAGGGCCTCGTCACCGTGTTGCTGGACCGCGACGGTCTCGGCGGTCAGGCAGCCAAGAGCGCCCGGATCGAGAACTACCTGGGCTTCCCGCACGGAGTCAGCGGCGCGCACCTCACCCGGCTGGCGATGATCCAGGCGCTCAAATTCGGCGTACGGATCTACGCGCCCTGTGCGGTGGCGGGCCTCGATCTCTGCGACGATCGACGGCCGCTCGTTCTGCTGGAGAACGGCTCGCGTATCGAGTGCCGCGCGGTGATCGCCGCTTCCGGGGCGCACTACCGGCGCCTGGACATCCCACAATGGGTGACATTCGAGAAGTCGGGCTGCATCCGGTACGCGGCGACCGAGTTGGACGTCCGCGGGTACGAGGATCAGCCTGTGACGGTCGTCGGGGGCGCCAACTCGGCTGGGCAGGCGGCCCTGTCCCTTGCCGCCCGCGGCGCGACGGTGGATCTGATCGTCCGTGGCGCCGATCTCGGAGCCCGGATGTCGTCCTACCTGACCGACCGGATCTGGGCTCATCCCCGGATCCAGCTTCACACCGGCAGTATGGTTCGCGAACTGGCCGGCGACGGTATTCTCACGTCGATCGTTGTCGAACGGCGGGGGGGACGCCAAGACCGGCTGGCTTGCCGCGCGCTGTTCTGCTTCATCGGCGCTGACCCGGTGTCGGGCTGGCTGGCCGCCGTGGCCAAGGACGACGACGGCTTCGTCCTCACGGACAGTCGGCTGTCCGCCGAATCCTTCGGTACGCTCCTGCCATTTCAGACGAGTGTGCCCCGTGTCTTCGCGGTCGGCGACCTTCGCTCAGGCTCGACAAAACGAGTGGCCAGCGCTGTCGGCGATGGCGCGGGCGCGGTCTCATCCGTGCACGCGGCGCTCGCCGGCGACTGAGGCCTCTGTCAGCGCCGGCATCGATGACGATGAGGGAAACCGGCTGCTGCGCATCGTCCAGCGCGGCAGCGGGTTGGTGGTGACCTGGCGGCGGGCGCAGATGGTCCTGCTGTAGGCACAGGGCATGACCACCACTCAGATTACCAAAGGGGCTTCACCAGCGAAGACCGGGTCAGTGATGTGATCCACAACTTCAACGCCGATGGATGGTCTCGCTCTACCCCAAGTACAAGGGCGGTCGGAAGCCGACGTTCACGCTCCCGCAACGCGTGGAGATCAAAAAGATCGCCAAGTCCCGTCCTGCCGAGCACGGATTGCCGTTCTCCCGGTGGAGCCTTGCCAAGCTGGCCGATTTCCTGGTCGCCGAGGGGTGGTCGAGGACATCAGCCATGAGGGCTTGCGCGAGCTTCTACGTGCGGAAAAATGTCTCATTTCAAGCCATAAAGACCTAGAAGGTCTCCCGCGATCCCGACTACGCGACCAAGAAGGCCCGCATCGAGCACCTGTACGCCATCGCCGACGGCCAGGTCGTCGGCGAGCACGGCGAACCAACGGTGGTCTTCTGCATGGACGAGTTCGGGCCGCTCAACCTGCAGCCCCCCCGCCCCGGCCGTCAGTGGAGCGCAGGATGCGCGCCACCTACACCCGCACCCAAGGGGTACGGCACCCCTTCCCAGCGCTGGACCTGGGCAAGGACAAGATGTACGGGCATATCAAGAAGCGCAAGCGATGCGGCGATTTCCTGGAGTTCTGCCGCTACCTGCGCAGCCTCTACCCGCCCGAGCTGCGCATCGCGATCATCTGTGACAACTTCAGCCCGCACCTGACCACCAGGAAGGACAAGCGCGTAGGAGAGTGGGCCGAGGCGAACAACATCGAGATCGCCTACACATCCACCAACTCCTCGTGGTTGGACCGCATCAAGGCGGGGAGGGGGCGCAGTTCCCCGCATTGCGCGAGTTCACCCTCAACGGCACCGGCCTCCGCGAGCAGGGCATCACCTACGCGCGTAACGTCGACGCCGGTCAGTGGCTGATCGACTTCCCATCCGTGGTGGAGAAACGCTCCGGCGACGACTGCGCCGCCGGAACCCTGGCCGGCAAGACCATCACCCTGTACGACCAGGGCACGGACCCGGCCACGAACAAGCCCAGCGACGGCAACCCCACCGAGGTCCGCGCCCACGCCGGCGCGAGCACCGTTTCCACCAGCAAGGCCACCTTCGACGACTACGGCCGGACGCTGACCGCGACCGACCCGCTCAGCAAGACCACCACGACCACCTACACCCCGGCGGTCGGCTGGCCCACCGGCGGCATCACGGTCAAGGACCCGCTCGGCCACACCACCACCACCACCACCAGCGTCTCGCACACCCTCGGCGAGCCCACCAAGACGGTCGACGCCAACAACAAGACCACCGAGCTGGACTACGACGGAATCGGCCGGGCCATCGCGTTGTGGAAGCCGGGCCAGCCGCGCAGCGGCGGCACGCCCAGCGCCAGCGTCGCCTACGCCATCAACTGGGACGGCTGGCTGGGCCAGCCCACCGCGCCGATCAAGAGCACCGTCAAGCAGTTGCTGACCGGCACCGGCACCACGGCCAAGTGGACCACTGGCCACAGCTATGAGGACGGGCTCGGCCGTCCCCGCGAGAGCCAGGCCGCCTCCCCCAGCCCCAACGGTGGCCGGATCGTCGTCGCCACCACCTACGACGCGCGCGGCCTGACCGAGGCGGTCTCCGAACCGGCACACAACAGCGCCGAACCAGGCAGCGGCCTGCTCAACCCGGCGCTGACCAGCCTGCCGCAATGGACCAAGACCGTCTACGACGGCCTGGAACGCGTGACGGCGTCCATCGCCTACCACCAGGGCACCGAACTACGGCGCACCAGCACCGCCTACCCCGGCACCGAGCGCACCGAGGTCACCCCGCCGGTCGGCGGCAAGACGGCCACCGTCACCGACGCCTTCGACCGCGTCGTCAAGGTCGAAGAGTGGTCGGACGCGACCAGCCACGCCGACACCACCTACGGCTACGACCTCAACGACAACCTGACCAAGATGACGGACGCCAACGGCAATGTCCGCACCTACACCTACGACTGGCTGGACCGGCGCACCGCCGCTTCCGATCCGGACGCGGGCGCCTCCAGCTACGGTTACGACGCCGCCGGCCGGCAGATCTGGGCCATCGACGGCAAGAACCAGAAGGTCTCCACCGTCTACGACGATCTGGGCCGCCGCACCGGCCAGTGGGCCGGCGAGCCGGCCACCGGCACCCAGCTGGCCGCCTGGACCTACGACACCGTCGCCAAGGGCCAGCCCGGCGCCGCCACCCGCTACACCGGCGGCCAGCCCTACACCCAGGCGGTGACCGCCTACGACAGCGACTACCGGCCCACCGCCACCACCATCACCATCCCCGCCAGCGAAGGTGGTCTCGGCCGCGACTACACCTTCACCTCCGCCTACGACGCGGCCGGCAACCTGCGCGAGCAAGGTATGCCCGCTGCCGGTGGCCTGCCGGCCGAGAAACTCACCCACAGCTACACCGATCTCGGCCTCACCAAGGCCACCACGTCCGACCTGGGCGGCTTCACCTACGTCAAGGACAGCACCTTCACCGCCACCGGCAAGCTCGAAAGTCGCCTGCTGGGCGGCAACGGCCAGATCAAACGCGTCCTGGCACGCGATGCCACCACCGACTGGCTCTCCCGCGTCACCACCCAGACCAAGGCGAATACGTCCACTCCGGACACCGTCCAGGACGACCGCTACAGCTACAACCTGGGCGGCAACATCACCCGCGTGCTGGACGCCGCCTCGGCCATCGCCGGCCAGAGCGACGGCCAATCCGAATGCTTCACCTACGACGGCCTGCTCCGGCTGAAGACCGCCTACACCACCACCGCGAGCTCGTGTACCGGCACCGGCGACGCCTTGGGCCTGGACCCCTACAGCCAGGCCTACGCCTACGACAAGGTCGGCAACCTCACCAGCCTGACTCACAACGGCCAGAGCGCCAACTACGCCTACCCCACCCCCGGTGCCACCGCCGTACGTCCCAACGCCGTCACCAGCATCGCCCGCCCGGGCGGGACCGACAGCTACGCCTATGACGACAAGGGCCAGCTCACCGCCCGTACCGTCGGCGGCAAGCAAGGCACGTTCACCTGGGACCAGCTCGGCCAGCTCACCCAGGCCACCATCAACGGCCAGCAGACCGGCATGGTGTACGACGCCGAAGGCGAGCGCCTGATCCGGCGCGACCCCGACGGCAGCACCACCCTCTACCTCGGCGCCATGGAACTACGCCTGGCCGGCGGCGCGGTGGCCGGCAAGCGCTACTACAGCAGCGCCGACGGCGACCTGGCCGCCATGCGCGACGCCAGTGGTGTCACCTGGCTGCTCGCCGGCAAACACGGCAGCACCCAACTGGCCGTCAACGACACCACCGGCGCCGTCAGCCGCGAACGCTACCTGCCCTTCGGTCAACGCCGCGGCGCCGACGACCTGCCCTTCACCGACCGCGGCTTCCTCGGCAAGACCGAAGACGCCTCCACCGATCTCACCTACCTGGGCGCCCGCTTCTACGACCCCACCATCGCCAGGTTCATCTCCACCGATCCCGAACTCGACCTGCGCACCCCCGAATGGGCCAACGCCTACTCCTACGCCGCCAACAACCCCATCGACCTGGCCGACCCCGACGGCCGCCGCGTCGACACGGGAAGCCGGAAATCCGACGCGACCTTCGCCAAGACCCACAACGCCAACGGGGCGAAGAAAACCGCCTACGAGAAAAAGGTCCACAAAAAACGGCAGCAGCAGTACGAACGCGACCGTAAGCGGGAGAGCGAGCGACGACGTCAGGCAGCGCAACGCAGGGAAGCCCGCGACCGTTTGCTGAAAAAGGATCACAACCTCCACAAAGCAGCAGAGGACGCCTATAACAGAACGCACTGTGGTGCTAAGCGCTGCGCAGATGGAAGGGCCGAACCGGACGGTCTGATCGGCGAAGGCGAAGGAACCCTTGAGGTGGCCCTTCTGATCGCGCTCACCCGGGGCCGCGGCACGGGGCAGTGGCCGCCAAGCCGCAAACAGCCACCGGCCCCGCGCATAGCGCCCCGAACGGCAATCGACTCAGAGAGCATTTGAGCCAGCTCGAGAAGTACGGCAAGGCTGGACATAAGCAGCTCAAAAACGGCAGAATTCGATATTACGGCGAAGTCAAACCTGCGAAGAAGGCTGGCGAGATGGTCGGCCGCCGCACTGTCCGCGAATGGGATCCCTCAACGGGAGCCAAGCGGACCTGGCATGAGACCATAGACGGCGCTGGAACAGTTCGCCAAGTTCGGCCTCAGGAAGATATCACGGGAGACAAGAAGGTTCACTTCACATTCGATAAGGATGGAAAGTATACCGGGCAATGGTAGATGAGCCTAGTCGAGACGAAATCCGTACTGTAATCACAGGGCTTATAGAAGGGCGGAGATCCCGAGAGGAAGTCGCCTCCTGGGCGGAGCGCACCATGTTAGAACTGGAGGATTCACGGATCAGCGATATGGTCGTATGGGAATCCCTGCAAACTTTGAGCGGGGCGGACCTCAAGGATTCGCCAACTACTTATCTTCACAATGAAGATGATTTACATTCTTGGCTTTCCGAGCTAGCCTGAAACACGCTGTCCAGCCAGCCGCTCTTTCTGGCGCTGAAGAGCATCCACCGATCAACCAGCCAAGATCACCGAACTGGAGCGGATGCTAAGCGCCCCCGCCCTCCTGCCCCTGCTCTCCGGCGCTCTCCGTAGGCCCTCCGCTCCCGAATTTGTCCCCAGCCGCCAGGTAGCGGAGTGGGCGGTCACGATTGCGGTTCGTGATCGTTTCGGAGCGGTGAATGCGGCTGGTTGGATGGGGTTTCTGCTTGATCGTGTTCGTGTCGGAGACGGTCGGGTGGAGGGCGGGTTCGGGTGCGTCGGGAGTGGGAGCCGGAAGAGCTGATCGCGGCGTGGACGCTGCTGGACGGCGACTGGGGGCTGGTAGGGAACAAGACGGGGGCGACCCGTCTGGGGTTCGATATCTCGAGCGCTTGAGTCTCTGTCTTTGACGTGCACGACGTGAGCTGAACCTTCCCCGATCACCGTGGTGGATGCGGTTATCTCGTGCTGTCCATCACGGAGTGCCCTCTGTTCTCCGCCTTGCGGGCCGCCTCCGACTCCGGGCTGCGCCAGGTGACGTGCACGCTCTCGTGCCAAGTCTAGGTGCCCGGCTTGCCGGTCACCGCCTCCCACAGCGCGTCCGCCGTCAGCTTCTCCTCGTCGACGCCCTCGGTGTTGTCAGAGTCAGTTGGCAAGATCGCCGCTATGAACAACACCCCCATCACTCCGCCGCGGCCTTTCGACGTCACCGCGGTCTTCCCTCAACTGGCTCCGCTGGCACGCACGGCGACCCGGTTGCACCCCCGCACCGGGTCTCCGTCACCGCAGGACAGTTCCATCGGCGGACCGCTGCTATGGCCCGCCGACGAGCCGTGGCCGCACTGCGACGGACCTCATGTAGTGGACGGAATGAACCTGGCTCTGTCCCCAGCGGACGTCAGGCTGGAACGACGGATCCGTGCCGTCTCGCGCGGCAGGAGCCTGACCCCGCAGGAACAAGAGACCCTTGAGCGAATCCGCCCCCCTCGGGAGTATCCGCTGAAGTTGGCGGTCGCCCCGTATGAGGGTTCCATAGCGATGCTGCCGGTCGCACAGTTGTACATACGGGACGTGCCCGATCTGCACACGCCTGAAGGAGCAGACCTGCTCCAGGTCCTGTGGTGCCCCTTCGACCACCCGATCATGCCCAAGACTGCGCTGTTCTGGCGGTCGGCAGCCACGGTCACCGACATCCTCACCACGCCCCCCGAACCGCCCGCAATGCAGTTCGACGGTTACCTGCCCGAGCCGTGCCTGCTCAACCCAGAGCAGGTCACTGACTACCCCGACCACCTGGAGTTGAGCAAGGAACTCCAGAAGCAGCTCGGGAACTGGAGCGTGTGGCAGGCAGCCGACACGGCTGTGGACAGCGCCTACGCGTCGTATCCGCAGGAGTTCTACGACAGTGAGTTGGCCGGCGCACCCGGCTGGAAAGTCGGCGGCTGGCCTCGCTGGGGCGCCACCGACCCCGCCCCCCGGCTCTGCCCTGCATGCAACAGCGACATGGATGCCCTACTGACGATCGCCACGTTCGAGGGTGACGACGGCAGCAGCTGGCTCCCGCACGAGGAACCGGCGGATGGACCACCCACCGGCTTCGACCACTTCGAATCCAGGCAGCCCACTGCGGTTCAGATCGGCAGCGGCTACGACCAGCAGCTCTACGTCTGCCCGGCGGCACCGGAGCACCCCCACTCCGAGCTGATGCATTAGCCGGCCACACAACACCGGGCCCGCCCCTCCCGAACCCTCCGCGTCCGAGAAGAGCCCCGGGCCTATCGGTGCGTGGTGGGGCGGGCGGTTTGGACGTCGCGGACTGCTCCGCGAACCACCGCCCGCACGGCGCGCTCATCGAGGGCCTGCAGGGCCGCCACCGACGCGGATGCCCTGGCCGTTGCAACTAACTACCGGACAGCCAAGAGGTGATGCCCGGGCCCCCGGCCCGGCCTGTCGGCAAATGAAGGTTTCCCGACAGGCCGCCGAAGTGGTGCTCGGCGGCCCGGAAAATCGGACATCAGCGGATCAACCACTGCTCTGCGCCGCGGAGTGGGAGGATGAATTGACAACAGGTATTCCCGGCGGCTAAAGAGGGCTATCCCCTTCAGAGGAGCCTTCGGTGCGCATTGTCTACTCCCGTTCGTCCACTGCCACCCAGTCGCTACTCCGGCAGCGGCACATCCTCACCGAAGCGGGGCTACTGGTCCGAATGGGGGTGTCGCAGAGGGGTTCCATCCGGCCGAAGGCGTGTTTCTGTTCGAGGACCCGGCCACCACATCGAAGATCTCGGCGCTGGAGCGTCCCGCCATTCGCCAAGGTCGCCGCGGCCTCGCACCCCGGCGACGTCCTGACGGTGTCAGAACTGTTCCGGCTGGCTGGGCCGCGACCTGGTCGACATCCACGCCGTACGCGACTGGTGCCAGGCTCGCGGCGTCGTCCTGCGCGTCCTGTCCGGCCCGCTGTCTAACTTCCACGACCTGGCCGCCGACGACGCGACCACCGCGCTACATGGTCAGCGACTCTTGCCAGTCTAGGAGGCCTCGTAGGACCACGACTTCTGGCTCTTCGCCGGCAATCGGGCGTGTTGGTCAGGGGCGGATGCCGAAGGGGCCGAGCAGGCCGGTGTCGATTCGCAGGGACTCCAGCAGGCTGAAGGCGTTGTCCTTGGTGAAGACGTCGGCGGCGGCCAGCGTGCCGAGGTAGGTGGCGATGACCGGGGCGGCGGCTTGCTGGGCAACCGCGTTCAGGTAGCCGGCGAAGATCGCCCACGCGTTGCCCGCTGGATCGTACTTGGCGAAGAACGGCGCCGGGTCGAGGCTGGAGATCGTGTCACGGACGCTGGTCTGCAGGTCGGCCAGGTATCGCTGTTGCAGGTGTCCGTCGGCGCGGGTGCCGAGGCGGCCGAGGTGGCCGCCGACGAGGGTGCGCCACGGATAACTCATGGCGGTGGCGTGGGCCTGCAGCCAGCCGGGGATGTTCTGGGAGACGGCGAGGTTCTTGAACGGTACCCAGCCGGGATAGAGCACGTCGACCACCATCAGGGTCTCTTGCTTGGGGGCATAGACGAAGATGTTGTCGGGTGAGTGGTTGGGGCCGTGGCAGGCCAGTTCGAGACGCTCGCCGCCGACTCGCAGGCCGGTCAGCTCCGCCGCGCCCGCCTTGTCCAAAGGACGAGCCTGGCCCGCGTCATCCAGCACGCACGACCACGCATCGGCGGGTAACGCGGTGATCGCGGTGCGGGCACGCTCATCGAGGTCGAAACCGACCGAGTAGTGAGCCCGGCGACTGCGCGTGTTCAACGTGGTGATGAACTGCAGGAGCTCGATCGTGGCGCCTGCCTCGTCGCAGGTGATGAGGATCCGCCTGCGGTGCTGGGGCGGGATCTGTGCGATCGCGGCGGCCAGCACCTCCAGGTGATCGGCGATGGTGTTAGCGCCCGCATTGCCGGGGCGCAGCTTGATGGCCAGGCACTCGCCGGTGTTGTCGCACCACGCGGTCAGCGGGAATGCCCTTGAACGTCCCGGCTGCCGCTTCCTTGTCGCTGTGACAGACCTGGATGGTGGCGTCCAGCCGGATCACGACCCATTCTCCAAGGTCGCCGTAGCAGGTCCGCGAGCCCGGCACGGCCCCGTGCCGGGCGGCGACCAGATCCCACACCTGCCGCCGCGCCTTCGCACGAGCAGCGGCCATCTTGCCGTGCTGCCGGGCGGTCACCTCCTCCAACGCCCGCCACGCCGTCGAGGCCGAGGCCACCGGCCGAATAACTCGCCCTGATCCCGCAGGGTACGGATGTGCCGGATCGCCGTCCCGCCATCAGCGATCATCACCCCCAGATCGGACAACACCTGGCTCCGGGTCATGCACCACCTGCCGGCCCCGCGCCCGCAACGCCGCCGTCAATTCGCCGGCCAGGCCGGACTTGAACGCCAGCATCCGCAGCCCTGCCGTACCGACGTGAAAGACCACGCCGTGACCGCCGACCGTGACCGCCAGCCCTTGAATCCACTTCGGGATAGTCTGCACGCGAAGAGTGCTCCTCGCTCTGGAAGGTTGTTGATCTCGACAATCGGTAATCTTCCAGATCAGGGGCACTCTTTGCTGTCTAACCGATCATCCAGTTCCGGGCTCTCACCAGCCCGCGTGAATCGCCGAGGCTAGGACTTGTAGAGGTCCGTCTCGCTGAGGACCGGGCTGACGTCTTCGGAACGTCCCAGCCGGGCTGCGGAGCCGAACATGGGACCACGAGCGCGCTGGGTCCCGGCGAACCGGCCGAAGCCGAGCGGTTTGGGCACGTCATCGTAGACGGCCTCCATTCCACCCTTGATCGAGTACGTCTCGTGCCAGAATCCGGTGCCGCCGGAGTCGGTCAGGAAGTCGAGCCACCATTGTCGATGCGGTTGCGACCGGGCGAATGCGAGCAGCGAGGGCAGGTCGCGCCAGTATTGGCGCATGCCCATGTTCATCGGGAAGAACGAGTAGTAGACGGGCTCGTGCAGCAGCAGTCCGTCCGGCTTGCCGGCGACCGACTCGCTGATCTTCCGTCCGAAGCTGAAGAAGGTCCGGATGCCGTACAGGTGGTTCACCCGCATGCCGAGGTACAGGACCAGCAGGTCTGGATAGGCGGAGAGGTCGACGGTCTGCCGGTTGACTCGGGTTGGCATCTTGGGCTCCTGCGGGCTCGGATTACGCGTGGGCTGGTGTGGGAGGAAGGTCGTGAGGGCTCGGCCAGGTCGTCGCTTTCGTGCATGCAGCGCGAGCAGCATCGGCATGCACCAGTGCCCGGGCCGAGTTCCACGACGACCGGGGGCCCGGTCCGGGCACGACCGCCGTCGCCACCCTGGCCGGCGCCGGGCTGCTCGGCACGGACCGCGCCTACCGTCATGGGGTCGTGCGGAAGAAGAACACGCTCAGCGCGCGGCATTCGATTTGGGCGGCGAGTAGACGCCATAGACGTGGAAGGCCAGCCCGATGCCCCAGAAGATTATCGACCACAGAGGCCAGAAGAAGCGTTCGGGGGTGTAGACCATCCACACCACGACCTGGGCGATATTGGCCACGACATAACAAAGCAGGTGGAGCCACAGGCCTAATTTCCTGGCCGTCTCGCTCGTCTTCGATTTCATTCCCGCAGACTAGATCGGCGTACTTGATGACGAGGGAATTGCTCGTTCAGCGATCGTCAAGTACCCGGGCTCTACATTGACGCGAAATCGAGGTGTGAGCCCCACGCGTTGAAAGGTGCACATGATGACGACGACTCGCCGAGTGGTGCTGACCGGATCCGCCGCGGTCGCGACCGGTGCCTTTCTGGGAACGTCCGAGGCGCAGGCGCAGGCGCAGTCCCGGCCGGAGGCCAAGTCCAAACCCACCGTGGTCCTCGTGCACGGCGCCTTCGCCGACGCCTCCGGCTGGAACGACGTCAGCGCCAGGCTCGTCCGCGAGAACTATCCGGTGATCGCCCCGGCGAACCCGCTGCGCGGTGTGGCCTCCGACTCCGCTTACCTGGCCAGCATCCTCGCCACGCTCAGCGGCCCGATCGTCCTGGCCGCGCACTCCTACGGCGGGATCGTCGTCACGAACGCCGCGGTCGGCAACCCGAATGTGAAAGCGCTGGTCTACGTGGCCGCGTTCGCCCCCGACCAGGGTGAGTCGCTGCTGGAGCTGCAGACGAAGTTCCCGGGAAGCAGGCTCAATGAGGCGGCGCTGGACTTTCGTCCCTACGGTGACGGCCTGGTCGACGGATACATCAAGAAGGAGGTCTTCCACGACGTTTTCGCCGGGGACGTGCCGAGGGCGGCCACCGATCTGATGCAGGCCGGTCAGCGGCCCGCTGACGCACGTACGCTGGGGGAGCCGTCCGGCGCCCCGGCGTGGATGACCATTCCCTCCTATTACCTCATCGCCCGGAACGATCAGGTGCTCCCGGCCGCGGCACAGCGGTTCATGGCGCAGCGGGCCGGGGCACGGGTCCGCGAGGTCGGTGCCTCGCACGTCGCGATGATCTCGCAGCCCACCGTGACCGCCGACCTCATCAAACGCGCCACACGCTGACGTCTCAGAGGGACGGCGACGACCAGACCAGCACCGGATCAGGGCTGTACCGGTCTCGCCTGGCCGCCCTCAATCTGGCCAACTCGCTCGAAGCGATCGGCGGCGTGATCACCCTCAATGCCGGCTGGGGAACCCCGTCCACCGTCTGGGCCGGCTTCGTTCTCACCTCCGCCGGGCTGCTCCTGTACCTCGTGACCGTCGCCCGGGTAAAGCCGGCGGCCGGTACCGGTTTTCCCCCACGTTCGGCTCGACCAGCTGTTCCGGCCCGGTATGACGGAGGAAGCACGTGAACGACGGTACGGCGCAGCGCGGGCCGGTCCTGGACGATGAGCAGTTCCGCCGGCTCGCCGAGTACGGGGAGGTGGAACACGCCGCGGCCGGCCGGGATCTGTACGTGTCCGGCGACGACTCCTACGACTTCTTCCTGCTCCTGACGGCGACCGTGGACATCGTCCGGGACACGACGGCGATCGAGCCGGAGCGTCTGATCTTCCAGGGTGGTCCCGGCGACTTCCTCGGCGAGCTCAACCTGCTGACCGGTCAGCACGTCTACCTGACCGCTCGGGTGGTGTCCGCCGGGACAGTCGTGCGGATCGGAGCGGCGGAGTTGCGCCGGGCCCTCACTGAGCAGGATGACATCGCCGACCTGGTGCTGGCGGCGTTCCGGGAACGGCGCGAGGTCATCCGCTCGGCCGCCGGCGGCGTCCTGGAGATCGTTGCTCAGCCGGACACCGCGCAGACCTTGGAACTGCGCACCTACGTGACGCAGATGCTCCTGCCCCACACCTGGCGCAGTGCTACCTCACACCCAGGACGTTCGCTGATGACAGCGGCCGGGCTCACGGCAGACGACCTTCCGGCCGCCATCGCCCACGGTTCGGTGTTGCGGCGCGCGACACCAGGAACGGTCGCCAAGGCGCTCGGCCTCACCTACCGGGCCGACGGACGCCCGGTCGATCTCGTCGTGGTGGGCACCGGCCCGGCGGGGCTGGCCGCCGCCGTGTACGGGGCCTCCGAAGGTCTCGTCACCGTGCTGCTGGATCGAAGCGGGCTCGGCGGCCAGGCTGCCAAGAGCGCCCGCATCGAGAACTACCTGGGTTTCCCCGGCGGGGTCAGCGGTTCGGACCTGACCCGCCTGGCGATGGTGCAGGCACTCAAGTTCGGCGTACGGATCCACTCGCCCTGCGCGGTGACAGGTCTCGATCTCTCCGACGATCGACGGCCGACCGTCCTGCTGGAGGACGGCGTGCGCATTCCGTGCCGCGCGGTGATCGCTGCTACCGGAGCCCGCTATCGGCGTCTCGACATCTCCCAATGGGCGAAGTTCGAGAAGTCCGGCTGCATCCGATATGCGGCGACCGAGCTGGACGTCCGAGACTACGAACATCAGCCGGTGACGGTCGTCGGGGGTGCCAACTCGGCCGGGCAGGCGGCCCTGTCCCTCGCCGCCCGCGGCGCGACGGTAGATTTGATCATCCGCGGCCACGACCTCAAGGCCCGGATGTCGTCCTACCTGAGCGACCGGATCCGTGCCCATCCCCGAATCCAGGTCCACGCCGGCAGCACGATCCGCGAACTGGCCGGAGACGACACCCTCACGTCGATCGCCGTCGAGAGGCCGGGCGAGCGGCCGGAACGGCTGGCCTGTCACGCACTGTTCTGCTTCGTCGGAGCCGACCCCGTGTCGGGCTGGCTGTCCGGCGTCGCCAAGGCCGACGACGGCTTCGTCCTCACGGACCGTCGGCTGCCCACCGGATCGTCCGGCACGCCACTTCCGTTCCAGACGAGCGCCCCCCGGGTCTTCGCGGTCGGCGACCTCCGTTCGGGCTCCACGAAACGAGTGGCCACGGCCGTCGGCGATGGCGCGAGCGCAATCTCCTCCGTACACGTGGCGCTCACCGGCGACTGACGTGTCTATCGGTCGCCACAACGCCGCCTCAGACCGCAGACGCGGCTGCGACCTTGTCGATCATCAGACGATGCCGGAACCGTCCGTCTGAATGGAGTGCGCATGACTGCTGTGGCCGCGGTGATCGCCCTGGTCGGTTCGCTGTTCTTCGCGTTCGGAGCCACCCTCCAGCAGTTCGAGGCGGTCGGCGCCGCCAAGCCGGGGCTGCTCGCACTGCTGCGCAGGCCACGCTGGCTGGCTGGCGGGGCTTCCATTCTGGCGGGTGGTGGCCTGCACATCGTCGCTCTCGGTCTCGGGCCGCTGACCGTGGTGCAGCCGATGGGCGTGGCCGGCCTCCTGTTCGCGCTGCCCAGCGCCGCCGCGTTGCACGGCCGCCGGCCCAGCCGCAAGGAACTGTCGGCGGCGGGAGTCGTGGCCGCCGGGCTGGTCGGCCTGGTGCTGCTCGTCCCGGTCTCCCAAACTCCCACCCACCTCGAACCCGGCGGCGTCCTCACGCTGCTGGGCGTGGCCGGCACGGCATCGGTGCTGCTGTGGGCCGGCTCGCAGGTGGCCTCCCCGGCCGGCCGGGCGGCCCTGCTCGCGACCAGCGCCGGCGTCCTGTACGGCGCCACGGCCACTCTCCTGCGCGTGCTGGTGGACGGCGCCTGGAACTGGTGGTGTCTGCTGGCGCTGCCACTGCCCGCGCTGCTGGCCCTGATGATGCTCCAGCGGGCCTACGCCGTCGGGCATTTCGGCGTCTCGTTCGCCTCGTTGCAGATCGCTGATCCGCTGACCGCGGTGGCGTTCGGCGCGCTGCTGCTGGGCGAGCCGCTGCCGACCGGGATCCTGCCGATCGCCGCCGCGTCGCTGGCCGCGGCCGACACCGTCGCCCTGGCCAGGGCCTCACCGCTGGCGGCCCGTCACTGATCATACCGGACCGCCCGCTCGCCCTGTTGCCCACCGGCCCTCCCCGTTCCGAATTTGGAGTCACCGTCATGGCCATGCCCCTGTCCAGCCTTCCCGGCCTCGCCTCGCCCACCCCCGTGCGCCCCCGCCGGATCCTGATCTCGAGCGACACCTACCCACCCGACATCAACGGCGCCGCCTACTTCACCCACCGCCTGGCCACCGGTCTCGCCGCCCGTGACAACGAGGTGCACGTGGTCTGCCAGTCCGAGCTGGGCCCGGCCAGCGCCGACGTGGTGAACGGCGTGATCGTGCACCGGCTGCGCTCGGCTTCGCTGCTGGTCCACCCCACCATGCGCGTCACCGTGCCGACCCGGCTCGATCGGCTGGTCGCCGGCATCAAGCCCGACGTGCTGCACACCCAGGGTCACTTCGTCGTCGGCCGGGCCGCCATGGCCGCCGCCCGCCGCGCCGGGGTGCCGATCGTGGCCACCAACCACTTCATGCCCGACAACCTCTTCCAGTTCGGCCACATCCCCGACCGGCTGCGGGCCAAGGTCGGCCGGCTGGCCTGGCGCGACTTCAACCGCGTCTTCAACCGCGCCCAGCACATCACCACGCCCACCCCGCGGGCCGCCAAGCTGCTGGCCGACGAGGGTTTCGCCCGTGCGGTAGAGCCGGTGTCCTGCGGGATCGACCTGACGGGGTTCCGCCCGCACGCCGAGCCCAAGGGGTGGGCGCGCAAGCTGTTCGACCTGCCGGACCGGCCCACGATCTTGTTCGTCGGCCGGCTGGACGAGGAGAAGCGCCTGGACGAGGTGGTCCGCGCGCTGCCTCTGGTGCTGAACGAGACCGACGCGCAGGTGGCGCTCGTCGGCAAGGGCAACCAACGGGTCGAGCTTGAGCGGCTGGCCAGGCGCATCGGGGTGGCCGAGCGGGTGCACTTCCTCGGCTTCGTGCCCGACGAGCGCATGACCCAGGCCTACGCCGCCGCCGACGTCTTCGCCATGCCCGGCGTCGCCGAGTTGCAGAGCATCGCCACGCTGGAGGCCATGGCCACGGGGCTGCCCGTGGTGGCCGCCGACGCGATGGCGCTGCCGCACCTGATCGACGACAACGGCTACCTGTTCCAGCCCGGCGACGTGGTCGCGCTGGGCAGGCATCTGGCAGTCATCCTGACCGACGACGGCCTACGGGCCCGGCTCGGCAAGGCCAGCAGGGAGCTGGCGCTCACCCACGACGACCAGGCCTCGCTCCGCCGGTTCGAGGAGATCTACGACGAGGTGGCCCGATGACCCCACGCCTGGTGAGGACCAGCTCCTCGTTGTCAAGAAAGAAGATCTTCTCCATCTGAGGCTGTACAGGATCCTGCGGTGGCCGAGCACGCCCGCGTGCGTACCCCGCCTGCGCGGGGGCACCTCTCCATGCTGGGCCGAGACCATCCCCGCCCGCATCCCCGCCGAACTGGCCGCGCAATGTCGTACACGCCTGCGGCCTCAACCTCGATCAGCCGACCCTTTATAACCAATCCTCAGCTCAGTAAACTCGGTGCATGTTGTGGTCCGGCATGGATCGCAAGCGGTCAAATGTGTCATGTCATCCGGGAGTCGACAGACGTGACTGGGCTGGCTCATTCCGTTCGGCCCGACGGCGAAGGTCCGCCATCCGGCGCCGGTTCGTTACGCTTACAGATACTCGGTCCGTTGCGGCTGTGGCGCGACCGCGCCGAACTGGACGCCGGCCCCCGGCAGCAGGCGCAGCTGTTGGCCCTGCTCCTGGTGCGTGTGGGCCATCCGGTCAGTACGAGAGAATTGATCGACCTGATCTGGGCCGATGACGCCCCCGCCAGCGCGCTCAACGTCATCCAGAAATACGTCGGGGCATTGCGGCGGGTGCTCGAACCCGAGGTCCCTGTCCGGGCAGCCGGTACATACCTGCACCTGCGCGGCAGTGCGTACGTGTTCAGCGCCGGCCCCGGCACGCTGGACCTCGTCATGTTCCGGGAACACCTCGAAGCCGCACGGGCCGCCCTCGCCCAGCAAGCTCGCGAAGTGGCGCTCGACCATTACGTCACTGCGCTCGGCCTCTGGCGGGGCCCCGCGGGGGACGGATTTTCCTTTGGATCGACCGCGATGGCGATCTTGGCCGCTCTCGACGACGAGTTTCACACCGCCTGCACGGCAGCGGCCGAACTGGCCGTGTCGTTACGCCGACCGGAGTGGGTGATTCCGCCGTTGCGGCTGGCCGCGTCGATGGCGCCGTTCCACGAACCCGTGCATGCCGGCCTTATCGCCGCCCTCGGCGCCGCTGGACGGCAGGCGGAGGCGCTGTCGGCGTTCCGCACGGTACGTGACCGCCTCGCAGAGGAGCTCGGCATCGACCCCGGTCCGGCGCTGCAGGCCGCCCACCTGCGCGTGCTGCGGCAACCTGAGGCGTGGTCGCCGGTGGCGGGTCCGGATCGCGGACATGCGAGCGCACCCCCGGGTGCGGCGGCGGGCCTGGTCGGCAGGGTCGAGGAGCTCGCCCTCCTGCGGCAAGCCGTCGAGACGGCATTCACTGGCCGCCCAGAGCTCCGCATCGTCGAAGGCGAACCGGGCGTAGGCAAGACCCGCCTGGTGCGAGAGATCGCCACCGAAGCGAGCCGGCGTGGCGCTCTGGTCGTCTGGGGTTCGTGTCTGGAAGGCGACGGAACACCATCGATGTGGCCCTGGGAACAGACGCTCCCCCCGATCCTCGACAGTCTGCCCGCGCCGTTGCGGGAGAAGTGGCTCGCCAGTGAGCTCGGCAGCCTCCTCGAATCGCGAGACGACTACGCCGCCGGGCCGGCGATTCCCGACAGCGGTGCGCAGTTCCGCCTGTTCGAGCAGGTCGTCACCGTCGTCGGGCAGGCCTCGGCGCAACGACCCATGCTGCTGATCGTCGATGACCTGCAGTGGGCCGACGCCGCCTCGCTCCAGCTGTTCGGCCACCTGGCGGCCCGGCTACCCGCCGGCGCGGTGATCATCGGCGCGCTACGCGATCGCGCACCCACACCCAGCTCTGATCTGTCGCGGGTCCTGGCCGCGGCCAGCCGGCTGCCCGGCCACCGCAGGATCCGGCTCGGCCCGCTCAGCTTGACCGACGTGACGGAGCTCATCCGCCGCGAAACCGGCCACGATCCCGGTGCCGAAGTCGCCCGCGGCATCCATGCCCGCACCGCCGGCAATCCATTCTTCGTCCAGGAGCTGTCCCGGCTGCTCAGCGACGGCGGCTCGCTCGGCGACGGCGGCGCATCAGCAAGGGTCGGGGTGCCGGCCACCGTGCGAGACGTCGTCCGCGATCGGATGGCCGGTCTCGACGACAGCGCTCACGGCCTGCTCCGCATCGCCGCGGTCATCGGCCGCGACGTGGACCTCGACCTGCTCGCCCGCGCGATCGGCGTCGACATCGCGGACTGCCTCGAACGCCTCGAACCACTGCAAGCACTCGGTCTCCTGGAGACCAAGCCGGAAGACCCGTTCTTGTGGCGTTTCGCGCACGACCTGGTCCGCGAGTCGGTCACCGAGACCATAGCGCGGCAGCAGGCCGTCCAGCTGCATCTGCGCGTCGCCGACGCCCTCGAACACATCCATGCGGACGACGAGTCCGTCGCCGAACGCCTCGCCTACCACCTGCGGGGCGCCGGCCCCCTGGCCGACCCGGTTCGCACCGCGAAGGCACTGGCGCGCGCCGGTCGCCGCGCGGCAACCAAGCTCGCGTTCGCAGCCGCCCATCGGAACCTGGAATCGGCCGTCCAGATCGCCCGGACGGCAGGGCTGCTGGAGCTGGAACTGTCCGTCCTGTCGCTGCTCAACCTCCTCGCCGTAGAGCCCCCGGGATTTGGCGGCTCGACGTTCGACCTGCTGGAACGGGGCGCATATCTTGCCCGCAGACTGGGCCGCGAAACGGCCGCCGCCGAGTTTCTCTTCGTTCGGATGACCGGGGCCTACGTCTCCACCGAGAAAGACCGTGCGATGTGGGCTCGCCGGCTGCATCAGCAAGGCCAGGCGTCCGCGGACCCGATCATCCAGGCGTACGGCCGGCAGGCCTGGGGCCTACACCAATGGGACATCGGCGATATCGGCGCGGCGTATCAGTGTTTCAGCTGGCTAGGCCATACCACTGCGGACGGCGTTACCTCGCTGCTCGCGAACTCGGCCGACCCGCACCCAAGGCCGGCTCAGGAAAGCCTGTACCACCTTGCCGACCAGGTCGGGGGTGTCCCGGTCCGACGCCGCGACGACCTCGGACGTTGGAGGATCCCGGATGAGTGGGTCGGTTATCTGGCCGTGATCACCGCGCTGCAGGGCGATGTCGAGACGGCGCGGTCCCTGCTCGACACGGTGTACCAGGCCGAGGGAGACCCTTTTGAGATGTCGGGCTGGGTCCGCTACCAAACCATGGCTGCCTCGATGGCCGGTGACGCGGCCTGGGCGATGCACGCGACCGAGCGGTGGGTCGCGGTCGGCGCCGACCTTCCCGGCGTCGCGCAGGAAACCTATATACGGCTGGACTGGTACTGGGCCCGTGCCCTCACCGGCGACGACCCGGCCGGCAACGCGGCCAAGGCCGAACATCTCCTGGCCGCGACCCTGCTCGACCCGCAGCGATGGGGCCTCGCCTACTACTACGGACTGATCGCCGAGATGTGGCTGGCAGCCGAGATGCCCGACAAGGCCGCGACCGCCCTCGACCGGGCCGACCAGGCCGTCAAGGCCCACGGCCAACGCTATGCCGAAGGACTTCTCCTGCTGCTGCGCGCGCGCCTGCTGCACGCCCGCGGCGAACCCGTCGACGTCGTACGAGCCGCCGCCGAAGCAGCCCGGGCCCGATCCGACGAACGCGGGGCCCACCTCTTCGCTCGCCGCGCCGAGACGCTCCTGGCCGAACTCGACCAAGACCAGGCAGGACGCTGAAGGGCGGAGCCGGCCAGCCACCGCATCACCACAGCCCCGCCGACCAGGTCTGCGACCTTGGCATCCGCGGCCGAGCCGCCCGGACCGCCGCCCTTCGGCAACTGGTTCTCCAAGCCCCGCACCCGTCATCGCCAAGACTCCCGGCTTCCACGACAAGACCACCACCCGGCTCGCCCCCGTACCGGCACCCCTTCAATGGCACGTTCCATGGCCAGAGCAGGAAGACTCCGTACCCGCTGGAGGAGATCCGCCGACTTGGCGGGATGTTCAGCTTCTCCATTTGCTGAGGGAAGCCTGAAGGCCGTCACTCGACATGGATTCAGCCACCCCCAGGCCACGACATTGGCCCGACGTCGCGCGCATTCGACATCAACCCGCGCGACGGCTCGGACAACGGAACTACTCATCCAGCTCATTACATTCAGACGTGCCCCCGCGCCGACCGTACGCGCAGGGCCGCGTCTATGGACTCCGCGACCCGGGCGAGCGCCGCCGCGCTGCCAGGCAGCACGCCGACCAGGGGGAAGAAGGCGTGCATCTGGCCGTCGGCGCGCTGGAGCCGGACGGGCACACCCGCCTGGCGCAACCGCTCGGCGTAGGCTTCGCCCTCCTCACTCAGCACGTCGTGCTCGGGAAGCACGAGGACGGCGGGCGGCAACCCCGACAGGTCCACGGCCCGCAGGGGAGAGGCGTCCGGGTCCGCGCGCTGGGCCGGGTCGGGCACGTAGTGGTCCCAGAACCAGACCATCGCGTGCCGATCGAGCAGGAGCTGGTTAGCCGGGTCGTGGTAGGAGGCTCTGTCCAGGTCGCAGTCGGTGGCCGGGTAGATGAGCACCTGCAGGTCGATGGCCGGACCGCCGTCGTCCCTGGCACGCCGGGCCACGACGGTCGACAGGTTGCCGCCCGCGCTGTCGCCCGCCACGACGATCGGCTGTCCGGGCAGCGCGGCGCCGGCCCAGCACAGGGCGGCGTAGGCGTCGCTGGGCGCGGCTGGGAAGCGGTGCTCGGGGGCAAGGCGGTAGCCCACCAGGACGACGGTGCAGTTCGTGCGCTCGGCCAGCTGCCTGCCCACGGCGTCGACGTCGTCGATGCCGCCGACGGTCCAGCCGCCGCCGTGGTAATACACGACCACGCCGCGCGGGGCCGTCGTCGGGGTCAAGACGCGGGCCGGGAACGAGGCGCCGTCCTCCGATGCGATGGTGACGTCCTCGGCGCGGGCCATAGGCGGGCCCTGGCCGGACAGGCTGTGCAGCTGCGTATACATGGTGCGGGCCGCTGCCGGGGTCATCTCGTGAAGTGGGCTGCTGCCCGCCTCGCCCAGTTGCTTCAAGAACTGGGCCGTGGCTTCGTCCAGGGCCATGGATGTCACCTCGCCGAAGAAGGGGGCAATCTTTGATGGTCAAGGTAAATCACGGGTAATTGACGATCACTGAACGATCGGTTCACTCGTCATCAAGTGCCTCGATCTAGCCTGTGAGAATTGAGATCGGCGAAGAGCCAAGCGCCAAGAAGGTGGGGGCGTGCGGGTCCATCTGTCGCCGACGGATTTCAGCCGCCGGTTCCGTCGACGAAGGGCATCACTATGACCATCAAGCACACCGCATATGCGACGGTGGACGCGCCCAGCCCGGAAATCGACCTGGAAAACTGGCTCTTGGGCCTCTCCGACGACGAATATCGGGCCTGTGCACGAGGCCACCACGGTGCGGGCACATATACCGACGAAAAAGGCCGCGGCATGGTCAACGCCGAGTCGGTGGGCGGCAATCTCATCATCCAGCACTACCGGGTCGTGCGGGCGGAAAAGTCGTTCGTCGAAATGTACTCGACCGCGAGCCGCATCTACCTGTTCCATCTCGTCCCGGTGACCGGCGCGGTGCGATGGACGCTCACGGCCACGCCGCAGTCCGCGACGTCGTCCACGTTCGTGTGCTCCGTCGAGGTGATCCTGCCTCGCGTACTGGCGGTCCTGGCGCGCACGATCGTGCTGGGCCTGTTCATCCGGCGGCACTGCGAAGAGGAGACCGTCAACTTCGCCGCCGACATCATGCGCAAGCACCGCAAGGTACAGACATCCGCCTGATCTAAACCCGCCCGTCCGGCGGCAACCCGCTGCCGCAGTTGTCCGCGACGGAATGCTCGCATCGGTCTGCTACTGCGTCAGCGAAGTAGGTGCTCGAACCTCGCCACACCTGCGGGGGAAGCAGCGCTGCACGCCTACCTTGGCCCGCGGATCACCGGGATGACTCCGGTCCCGGCTACGACGAACTTCGGCCGCGTGGCTTTGGCCCGCTCCTACGTTGGCGGCATGACCGGCGCCTCCGCATGGCAGATGGAGAGGTTTTCTCAACGGGGCGATTTGAAGGCCGCAGTGGCCAGCCGACCGGGACCTTGCCCCTTGAACATCCCGGTGACCGGCTGAATCGCCGGAGCTCCGTGGCGGGAGGCGCTCGACTTCAACGAGGCCGCCGATCTGATGCGGCACCTGGGCACAGCGGCTTTCGTGGTCTGCTCGTACTTAACAGGGATGCGCACGGGAGAGAAACGACCTTCGAGAGAATATTCCTACTTGGAAGTGAATCTCGAAGAGATGGGTGGTAGTCGACTACTCCAGAAGCATCGAGGCCTAATCGATGCAATATCGCCGACTGATCCGGCCCTGCTGAACGGTTCGATAGCCAGCTCTCACTTCGTCTGGAGCTGGCC
Organism: Nonomuraea rosea; assembly: GCF_039539705.1. Taxonomy (NCBI): domain Bacteria; kingdom Bacillati; phylum Actinomycetota; class Actinomycetes; order Streptosporangiales; family Streptosporangiaceae; genus Nonomuraea; species Nonomuraea rosea. Next base: position 123,484 of record NZ_BAABDQ010000039.1, read on the forward strand.
AAGATTTAAGGCGCCATGGAGCATCCAGTGGATCAGAGGGATAGTGCCCGAATGCGCACATGCTCGCCCAGAGGAAAGCCTAAGGGCCGCCGTTCCGTCCGGTGGACACAGGCGAGAGGAAGACTGGGAGAGGCGGACGTGGGTTGCTTGCACCGTCTCCACGCTGCAAGGCATTTCGGCCCGTACCTGGACACGCGCTCCGTGGCCATACCGCGAGGAACTCGCCGCGCGCTGGCGCATCCTGCGCGATCGCGTGGTCGGGGCAAGGAGCGGCATTCGGATACGGCGACGTACAAGCGTAGGGTTACCAGCCTCGATACGAGAACCGCCGGACCGCGAGGGCTCTTCGCCTGCGCGAGAGGGCTGCGGCTGACGACTGGTCGTGATCTCGTCGAGGATGAAGGGCTCCCGCTCCGGACGTTCTGGAGCAGGCGAGCGATAGTTCGCGCAGATCGTTGTGGACCACTGCTTCTCCGGAGCGGTTGCCCAGGCTTCGGTGCAGTTCCAGGGCCGTGACGAGGGCGGCCGTGGCGGCTTGAGGGTCGCCGGTCAATCGGCATACGACGCCGAGAGCAGTGAGCGCCTCGGCCTCTCCCGCCCGGTTGCCAAGGGCTCGATACAGTTCCAGCGCACGTGCGAGGCTGGTGGCGGCCGCGAGCAGATCTCCGGTCGCCTGCTGGGCGGCTCCCAGGTCATTAAGCGCGTGGGCCTGCCCGAGGGGGTCGCCGAGGACCCGGTAGACCTCAAGAGCCCATACGAGATCGGCGATACCTGCCCAGTGCTCCCCGGTTGCCTGCTGCACGCAGCCCAGATTGTGTATGGCGCTGGCCTCCCGAAGCCGGTTGCCGATGGCACGGTGCAGGTCGCGTGCGTGCACGAGGCCGGCGATCCCGGCCCGGTGATCCCCGGTCAGGTGCCGGACGATGCCCAGGTTGTTGAGGGTGTTGGCCTCCCCGATCCGGTTGCCGGTGGCCCGATGCAGCTCAAGGGCCCGGGTGAGACTGGCCATCGCCATCTCGAGATCGTCCGCGCGGCCTTGGAGGGAGCCGAGGTACGTGAGCGCATTCGCCTCGCCGAGCGGGTTGCCGGAGGCGTGGTACAGGTCCCTCGCCCGGGACAAGGTCTCGGTGGCCTCCCGATGGTCACCGGCCCAGCTCTGAAGGACGCCCAGGTCGTTGAGCACGTTAGCCTCTGCGAGGGGATCGCTGACGTTGCGTGCCGTCTCCAAGGCGACCCGATGAAGGTGCAGGGCCTGGTGCCAGTGGCCGTGGACGCGGAGGAAGCCGAGCATCGCGGCGGGAATGGCGACCGCATGTCCAAACCAGCCGTGCGACAGGGCGTGGTCGACGGCGGCATGGAGATTGAGCCGTTCGGCTTCCATCCAGGCGACGGCTCGCTCCCAGGTCGACAGGTCCGGCAGCCACGCCGGCCGAACGGCGCTCACTTCCGGCACGCCGGCGGGAACCCCTTGCGTCGTATGACGATCCGCGTCGCGGGCGGCGTGAAGGTAATAGTCCAGCAGCCGTTTCCCAGCCGCGTTCCGCACTTCCTCGCTCTCTTCGGCCAGGGCGCGAGCATGGGCGTGCCGGCGGATCAGATCGTGAAAGCGATAGCGGCCTCGGACCGGCTCGTTGACTAGGTGGTAGGCGAACAGATCGTCCAGTCGCCGGCGGGCCGTGGCCAGATCAATGTCGCCCAGGGCGGCCGCGGCGTGGACATCGATGTCCGTTCCTGGGTGGAGACCGAGTCGGCGAAACAGGCGCCGCTGGTCTTCCTGCAGATTTCGGTACGACACGTGGAAGGCGGCAGTGACCGAGACGTTCTCGGCCTGCAGGGAACTCGGGCGATCCGCCGCCGAAGCGAGGTCGGCCACCAGGTTGGCGACGGTCCACGCCGGATGATGCTTGAGCTGCCCGCCCGCCAGGCTGATGGCCAGAGGCAGGAATCCGCACAATGCGACGACCTGAGCGACCTCTGGATCGCCGGGGAACCGGCCGGGACGGTCGGCCACCAGGACGAACAAGTGCGCGGCTTCCCGGGGCGGCAGCACGTCCAGGGTGATGGTCTTCGCACCTGGCAAGGCGGTGAGCCGCCGACGGCTGGTGACCAGAACCAACGTCCCGGAGGCGCCGGGCAGCAACGGCTGGACCTGCTCACTGTCGGCGGCGTCGTCCAGCACCACGAGCGCCTTCTTGCCTGACATCCGATCCCGCCACAACCCCGCGCGGGCCTCCGTGTCTGAAGGGATGTGCTGCGGTGCGATGCCAGCCCATAACAGCAACGTGGACAGGGCGTCAGCGGGGTCGACCGGGAGCTGACCGGGAGTATGGCCATGAAGGCGCACGAACAACTGCCCGTCGGGGAACCGGGCAGCGAGCCGGTGGGCGGCGTGCACGGCGAAGGCGGTCTTGCCTACCCCGGCCATCCCGTCGATTGCGCTGATCCCCACGACGCCGGCACGTGTCCCGCTCGGCAATGCCCTGAGCACCTGGTCTATCTCGGCGTGGCGCCCGGTGAACGAGGCGACATCGGGAGGCAAGGTGTGCGCCGCAGTGGGCAAGGCACCGACGTCCATCTCGCCGTGAAGTCCATGGAGGTGGTCCCCGCCATGGGGGAGCGCCTGTCCTTCATCCTCGGGACGACGGAACACTGCGAACACCGAGACCGTCAGCCCTGCCGCACCAATGAACATGCTGATCACACTGGCCCGCTGATCCAGCACCGACAGCAGAGGTGCAGGCAGATGCAACGGATCGATCAGCAGTCCGACCATGCCTACCGTCAGCAGCCCGGCCAGTAGCACGATGGAGGCAATGAGCATCGCTCGGCTCCGGCGTCGGGAACGACCGTTCGGTGGCTTCGACCTCGACCCAGACATGCTTCAACACTGCCGTTCGCGCCCGTCGCACGGCACCTGAAGTGACGGAGGCATCACCTGCCATCACAGCCCCGACCGAGCGATTGCAGCCCACAACGTCGGCCGCGAATAGTGCACGCTCGGAATAAGTACCTTCCACCAGTAGTTCTCGGCCTGCGAACCGGATGCTGCCCCGATCCCGAACCCGACGAGCACGTCACCAGCGGCGGCACCTGATCCGTGGCCACGAGTACAAGAACGCCGTCGATGAACACGGCAACCACCGATCCGCAGGGATGGAACGCGACGTTCCCTGGGTTGCGATAAGGCCGGTGGTCAACGCCATCCGAGTCCTGGAACGCATGGTGCCCGACGGCTGTCTGCTGTTCGACCATAACGCCCACGACCTGCACGCGAACCGGCCTGGCACGGGCTCGCTCAAGACGGGACCGCTCAACACCCGCATCGAAGATTTCATCGCCTGGGCGAACGCGGAAGCGACAGCCTGCGGGCTCAAAGATCAGCTGATCCCGCCCGACCCTCACGGCAATGTCGGAACTGCACGGTTTCGAAGGTCGTTGGCCTGGCATATCGCTCGCAGGCCGAAACGGTCTCGTCGCGCTCGCCACCCAGTACGGGCACCTGCGCTCCACGCTCGTGTCGGAGGGATCGCGCAGCCGTGGCGGCATTCACGAGCTCATCGATGTCGAGACCGTTCTGGCGACTGCCGACACCGTCGCTGATCTGAAAGACGGCATGCAGGCCGGGGAAGGCATCTCTGGACTTGCGGCGCGGCGCGTGATCAAGGCCGCCGCCCGCGCCCTCGTCTTCGAAGGCACGACCATCAGCGTGACCACCGCCCGGAAGCTGATCGCCAACGAGGACGTCATGATCTATGACAACCCGCAAGCGTTCGTGCTCTGCCACTACAAACGCGCCCAGGCGCCCTGCCACCGCGACGGCGTGAAAGACACCCCCAGCTTGGATCATTGTGTTCCCGGCTGCGGAAACATCGTCCGCACCGACCGGCACGCCGCCGGCCTGCGCGCCCGCGCCGACGTGCTGAACAAACGCGCCGCCCACGCCCCTCAGCCGGTCGGCGACCGGCTGCGCGCCCGCGCCGGCAAACTCCGCGACCTGGCCGACACCCACGACCGCACCCGGATCACCCCGCAGGAGAGCACGACGTGAGCCCCGCCCTCGACGAGCGTGAGCGCATCCGCGCCGCCATGGATCGCATCCTGGCTGGCACGCCGCAGAACTCCACCGGCGCGCTGACCATCGTCGCTCCCGCCCAGGAGGCGGAGGTCCCCCGCAACGCGCTGACGCAGCGGCACAGAGACCTGAAGAACGAGTTCTATGAGCGTGTCCAAGCCCGCGGAGCGACCCTGACGTCGAAGTGCGGCTGCGCGCCACTATCACCCAGCTGAAGAAGACGATCGCGAACAAGAACAAGGAACTCGCCCAGATCAGGGAGGACGTCCCAGCGCTGGTCCGGGCAGTCCACCAGCTCACTCTGGAGAACCAGGAACTGCGTGCGCAGCTGGAGCGGCCCGAACCGAACGTCACCCCGCTCCGTCAGCGCGGAGAGGGTGTCCGTAATGATCGCCGTCAGGTGTCGATGGGTCACGATTCGGCACGAGATGGGCCGAAATAGAGGCCGCCAGTACTGGATCGCGTCGAGGATGTCCGGGGTGAGCCGACGCCCCATCCATTGGTGGAATACGGCCGCCTTGCTGGCCATCGTCGCGCTGGTCGCGACGGTGGTCTTGGTGGGGCGCGCGCTGAATCGGGCCGACAAGGTCAACGTGGCTGATCTGGCTGCGGTTGCGATCGCTGCGGCGCTGGCCATAGCTGCCATCTTGACGTGGGCCAAGCAACGCAACACCGCTGCCAACAGGCCCGCCAATGTGACGAGAGCCGCCGAGGTGCTGGCCGATCTGGTGCGCCGGCAATGGCGGGATGAGGCCCGGAACCAGCTGCTCGACGACCCCGAACCCATCCCGGTCCGCTGGCAGCTCACCGCCAACGAGGCGGTGATGAGCACTCCGCGGCTGATCAGCCCTGCGGCCGGGTTCACCTTTACCGGCCGCAGCGACGATATCGCCGCTCTCGCGCGCGACTTTCGCGCCCTGGCCCGGCGACGGCTGGTCATCACCGGCGGGCCAGGCATGGGCAAGACCACCCTGGCCGTCCAGCTGCTGCTGGAACTGCTCCGTACTCGCGCCACGGAAGAGGCCGCTGCGGGAGAAGACGAGGTCGTGCCGGTGCCGGTGATGTTGCCGGTCTCCGGCTGGGACCTGACGGCTCATCCGCGCCTGCAGGACTGGCTGGCCAACCGGCTCGCCTACTACTACCCGGCGCTTGGCGCCCCTGAGCTCGGTGCCGACGCCGCTGCGGCGCTGGTCGCTTGCGGGGACATCCTGCCCGTCCTGGATGGCCTGGACGAGATCGGTGAGCAGGCGCGCGCCAACGTGATCGCCGCACTCAACACATCCCTCCAGGCCGCTGATCAGCTCATCCTGACCAGCCGCACCGCCGAGTTCGCCGCCGCCGTGACCGAGGCGGGACGCCCACTGACCAGCGCCGCCGTCATCACCCCGGCCCAGCTCACCTCCGAGGCCGCCGCCGACTACCTGCGTGCCTGCCTGCCCGCCGCCCTATCCGACACCTGGCAGACGGTGCTGGCAGCGCTGGCGAACCGCGAACTGTCCGGCCTGAGCGAACTGACCGCCACCCCTCTGGGCTTATGGCTGATCCGCACCGTCTACATCGGCGTCGGCGCCGACCCCACCCCGCTGACGGGCCCTTTAGGCGCCGATGCGGCCGCGCTGCGCGCCCACCTGCTTGACCAGCTCATCCCCGCCCTCATCCAGGCGCGCCCGCCCAGCAGGGATTCGGGCGACCACTTCCGGCCTCGCCGTCGGCTCGACCCGGACGTTACCCGCTGCTACCTCATCACCCTGGCCTGCATCTTCGACCCGGCTGTCACGCGCGACATCACCTGGTGGGGCATCACAGAGGCCGTCCGGGTGAAGGACGATCGAGAGATTGAGGTCTGGCCCGGCGAGTATGGGGAGGTGGTCGCAGCGCAGTTGCTTTTAGCTCGGAAGACGCACGAACCTCCGCCTCTCACGTCGGTCAGCACTCCCATCTCAACCTGGCGATCCGCAAGGACAGCTGTCCTTTGGTCCGTGCTCGTCATCGGGTTCCGGGCGGCGCTCGTGATGGAGCTCTTGTTCCTACTCGTGGTTCTACTCGCCCTGGTCGGGGGGAGCATGACGTTGATCACCATCATCGAGCTGCACATGATGCAGCTCATGGGGGCGCTCACGCTGGGACTCCTGGTCGGAATGGGTTTGACATTGGACGATGTCTGGGTGGCGTCTATCCGTGCGGTTCGGCTCCTTGCACGCGAGCGGCGACTTCCCCGACAGATCATGCTGTTTCTCGACGACGCCCACCGGCTGGGCCTGCTGCGCGCGGTCGGACCGGTCTACCAGTTCCGCCACGCGGCCCTGCACGACCACCTCGCCGCCGACACTTCTGGTGGCGCCTCGTAGTACGGAGAGACAGCCTCTGAGCCTGTCCCGCAGCCATCCCGAACAGGACGCGCTGGAGGCACACCCCTCACGCCGGGGACGAGCGCTTCCGTCTCGTCCTCTTCGCACCTCGTCCGGCCCGGTACCCGCCCGGTTCCGGTTTGCACCGCCGGGTATCAGGGCGTTGGCGAGACATCGACAAGAACTTCAACACGCAGACTTGACGGGGAACGACAAAAACTCACCCACCGTCCCCATGATCGCGTTCGCGCCGCGTGCGGCGATGTTGCGGGCTGCGTTGACGTCGGCGTGTTCAGCGATCTGGTGGGGGCGGGAAACCCGTGGTCGTGGGTGGCGTCGTTCGTGCTGGTGTGCGTGGACCCGCCGATCGAGTCGGCCCTGTACTTCGGAATCGGCGAACTGCTGACCAACGCGATCAAGCACGCCCCGCGACCCAAGCGCGGATCTCCATTGCCCGGAACGATGCCGGCAGCATCGTTGGCGTCGAAGACACCGGCCGGGGCGGGTCGGCGTGCGAGCCGACGGCGGGCTCGCGGGCGGCGCCGCCGCTTCGCCGTCTTCGACGGAATCCTGGAGATCACCAGCCCGGCGGGCGGTTCGGCCCGTACGAGGATGATGGTGCCGTGCGCATTGTTGTGGCCGAAGACCTCTGCCTCTTGCGCGACGGGTCTCGAGACGCTGGATGCGCTGCTGAGGTGGCGGCCGGGTGTTTCCATCGTCGATGTCCGCAAGTCATACCAGGAAGTAAGGACTCCGGCGTCACTCCATCAGTCAGCACGACGGAAGGCCGCGCGGTAGTCCCGCGGGCGTTGTCCGGTGTGCCTGGCGAAGAGGGCGGCGAACGTGCTGGGGTCCTGATATCCGACCGTGGCGGAGATGCTGGCGACGGTTCGGTTCGTGGTCTCAAGGAGGTGGCGGGCGCGACGGACACGCGACGAGTGCAGGTATTCCAGCGGGCTCTGGGCGGCCTCGTCCGCGAAGCGCCGCAGCAGTGTTCGAGTGCTGACTTTGAACGTGTCCGACAACGCGGCGAGGTCGTATCGGGCGGCAAGGTTCTGGTCGAGCCGTCGCATGACCTTGTGGGAGAACTCGGTTCCGGGCTGCGGAAGAAGTCTCGCGTCCACGTAGGGAGTCTGGGACGATCGCGCGTCGTCGACGAGCGCCACCCGTGCGGTTGTCCGTGCCACTCCGGCACCGCTGTGCTGGCGGATCAGATCCAGCGCGAAATCGTACATGGCACTGAAGGCCGCCGTCGTTGTCACCCCCGTGTCGGTGACGACCAGATGCTCGGGCCGGACGTCGGTGTCCGGACAGCGTCGAGCCAGTTCGTCGGCGAGCAGCCAGGCCGTCGTAGCCCGGCGTCGGTTGAGGAGTCCGGCCTCGGCGAGCAGGAACGCACCGACACAGATCGAGACGACGACAGCGCCCGCAGCAGCGTATGAGCGGATCGCCGCAATTTCAGGGGCGAGGGGCGCGAGCTTCGCGTCCACGTCGAGACCCGGGACGAGCTCGAACCCTGGCACGACAAGGACGTCTACCTCACGCAGCGGAGAGACGCCCAACGCCGCACCGCCCGATGCGGTGACACGACGACGAGGCGAGACGATCGACACCTCGTATCCGGAGCCGTCCGGTCCGGCGACGTGCGTGGCCATCGTCAAGAGATCGGGTATGCCGAACACCTCGGAGGCGAAGCAGCCTGGATAGGCCAGGACACCAACCCGTAGTGCGCTCACGCTCACCTCCTCACCACCAGCCTACGGCGAGATTGCCCGCATATATGGCGATCTGGCCTCTCTCTTGATGTGAAGGCGTCGGCCCACACTGTCGCCATGAGTGCTGCCAGCGGACGACTTGACGACGTGATCACGGACTTCTCCCACCGGCTCGTCGACGTGGAGGGGATGGTGAAGACGGTGTACGTGGCAGGTTCCGGCCCGGCCGTCGTGTTGATGCCGGAAATGCCGGGCATCAGTCCTGACGTTCTTCGGCTGGCGCGGTGGCTGCGGGATGCGGGCTTCACCGTCTATGTCCCCTCGCTCTTCGGGTTCGACGGCGCCTATCCCACGGTCGAAGGCGGTGAGGAGGTCGTCCGCCGCGCGTGTGTCAGTGTCGAGTTCCGTGCGTTCGCCGGTGGCGGGACCAGCCCCGTCACGGCGTGGCTACGTGGGCTCGCGCGCCAAGCCCATGCCGAATGCGGCGGTCCGGGAGTCGGCACGATCGGGCTGTGCTTCACCGGCAACTTCGCTCTCACCATGGCGCTTGAGCCGGCTGTCATCGCGCCAGTGGTCAATCACCCGTCGCTGCCGTTGGACGATCCCGCCGGACTCGAGATCAGCGACGAAGACGCGCGTGCGGTCCGAGACCGTATTACGCGCGACGGACTGAAGGTTCTCGCCTACCGCTTCGACGACGATCGCTGGTGCACCGGCTGGCGCTTCGCCGCCTATCAGGCACTCCTCGGCGACGCCTTCGACGGCCGTGTCCTTCCGGGCAGTTCCGCGAACACCAGCCCGCCACCGTTCTTCGCCGACGTGGTCGCATCTCCTCACAGCGTCGTCACCGCCCACCTCGTCGACGAAGACGGACATCCCACGCTGAAGGCCAGGGACGAGATCGTCGCCTTCCTGACCGATCGCTTGCGCCCGCTCGGACATCCCGAGACGACATCCGGCTGAGCGACACAACGATGCCCACGCGCGAAGATCACAGGCATTCGGGCGCGGTGTCTCAGGGGCATCCTCACCATGTGGGGCCCACACGCCTCGTGGCGAGCGCCGTGGCCTGGCTGGTCAGAGGGCTCGACAAGCGTGCCAGCATCGGAGGATAGCCTCCGCGCAGGTGTCAATGTCGGCGCTCGTGGTGGCGGTGTCGCAGATGCTGATGCGCATGGCGCGGCTGCCGTGCCAGCTGGTGCCCGCGGCCCAGCAGGTGCGGTCTTGCTGGACGGCTGCGATGACGGCGTCGGTGGTGGCGTCGTCATCGAATTGCACCAGGACCTGGTTGAGCCCGACCGGGACGAGCAGGCGTACTCCGGCCGCCTGCAGCAGGTGAGCCATGTGCTGGGCGTGCGCGCACAGCCGATCGACCAGGCTGGCGACGCCGGCGCGGCCGCGGTGGGCGAGGATGGCCCAGACCTCGGCGCCGCGGGCGCGCTGGGACATCTGCAGTCCGAGGTGGGCAGGGGCCCGTTCGGCGTCGGTGGACAGGTAGGCGGCGTTGAAGGCCATTGCGCGGCGAAGGTCACCAGGGACACGGCAGATCGCGATGCCGCTGTCGTAAGGAGCGTTGAGCCATTTATGGGCGTCGGTGGCCCAGGAGTCGGCCTGCTCCACGCCGTTGACGAGGTGGCGGTGCATAGGTGAGGCGGCCGCCCATAGTCCGAAGGCGCCGTCGACGTGGACCCATCCGCCACGTTCACGTATGGCGGGGATGATGTCGGCGAAGGGGTCGCTGTGGCCAGTGTTGACATTGCCGGCCTGCAGCAATACCAGGGTGCGCTCGTCGGCGTCGGGAAAGTCCTCAGCGCGTACACGCCCGAGCTCGTCAGTGGGCGCGGCGATGACGTCGTCGGCGCCGAGTCCGGCCGCGCGCAGGGCTTTGGCGACTGATGCGTGCATCTCCGCGGAGGCGATCACCCTCAGGGGCGGCGCGCCGGTCAGCCCCCGCCGGTCGACGTTCCAGCCGTTGTGGTGCAGCAGGGCGTCGCGGGCAGCCAGGATGCACGTGAGGTTGGCGATCGAGGCGCCCGAGCAGAACGAGGCGATCGCGGTACAGGGCAGTCCCAGCAGATCAAGGGTCCAGCGGGCGGCCAGGTCGTCAAGCAGCCCGGCGATCGGCGACATGTCGGGCAGCGCGATGTTCTGGTCCCAGACGCCTGTCAGCACGGCTGCGGCGGCCGCGGCGGGGTCGGTGCCGCCGTTGACATAGCCGAAGTAGCGGCCGGCGGTGGTGACCACGGTGGCCGGCGAGCCGAGTTCGTCGAGCATGGTCAGGACCTCGCTCGCGGGGAGTGGCTCGTCGGCCAGATCGCGAGGGAAGGCGGCCAGGTCGGACAAGGCCTCCTCGGCCGGGAAGATACCGCGCTGTGTGCGTGCCTCAAGGTAGGCGGTGGCGCGGCGGGCGGCGTCGAGGATGGGCCCGGAGGTATCACTATGGTGGCCGGCAACGTCCGGTGTGAAAGACATATCCCTCAGTGTCAATAACTGGCCCTTATATTCAAGGGCCAGTCTGTGACAGAGTGGCCCCGTGCCTAGGGCCGCGCCGCGGATGACGCTGGAGCATCTGACAGCCCTGCTGGCTGGATGGCAGGACGGGGCGGGACCGCTATATCTGCGACTGGCGGGGGCACTGCGCGTTCTGGCCGAACGCGGCACGGTATGTACGGGCATCCGCTTGCCGTCGGAGCGGGCACTGGCGGCGGCGTTGCACGTTTCACGCAACACGGTCACCACCGCGTACGGTCGGCTGCGTGACGACGGCTGGCTGGTCGGAGGCCGTGGCACCGTGGCACGGGTCGGGGCCGTGGCGCCGCGAACGCCTGGTGGCGATGAAACGCCGGACGACCCGCTGGCCGGGCTGTTCCCGCCCGGGCGGGCACCACGGCTGGATCTGACACTCGCCGATCCGGACGCCGCGCCGGCGGTGCTCGACGGCTTGGCGCAGCCGCGCCTGCTGCTGCCCAGCCCGGCCGCTCACGCCTCCGGTTACCACCCGGCGGGACACCCGGTGCTGCTGGAGGCGATCGCTCGGAAGCTGCGCGGGGACGGCATCGACGCCCATCCGGAGGAGATAGTCGTCACCAACGGCGCTCAGCAGGCTCTGGCGCTGGCGGCCGAGGTGCTGTACCGGCCGCGTCGACCGTTCGCGGTGGAGGCGGTAACGTACCCGGGGATCATCGACGCGGTGCGGCGGCGCGGCCGCGGACAGCTCATCGCGCTGCCCGTCGAGGACAGCGGGCTGGAGGCGGAGGCGGCAGCACGGCTCATCCGGGCGACGTCACCGGCGGCGGTGTTCCTGACGGCGTTCCACAATCCCACCGGGTACGCGGTCGACCGGAATGGGGCCGATGCGCTACTGACGGCGGCGCAGACGGCCGGATCCGCGATCGTGGAGGATCGGGTTCTGGCCGACCTTCCACTCGACGGGCAGGGTCCGCCCGTGCCGCTGGCCGCGCTGCGGCCGGGGACGGCCGTCTTGACGGTCGGGAGCCTGTCGAAGGTCTTCTGGGGTGGGCTGCGGATCGGGTGGATCCACACCAACCGAACGCTGGCCGCACATCTGCGGGTCCGCCGGCGGGCCCTGGACCTTGGAAGCGCGGCACCGATGCAGCTACTTGCCGCCTGGCTGCTGGATCAGCATTACAGGGAGACACGGCAGTGGCGGATCGCACGGCTGCGGAGTTCGCTGGCCGCGCTGACCGGGGCGATCTCGGCCGCCGATCTCGGGTGGCGGTACCGCGTACCCAAGGGCGGGCCGAACCTGTGGGTTCGGCTGCCCCGGCCCGTGGCGCAGAGCTTCGCTGGGCAGGCGGCCCAGGGCGGCGTTCCGATCGCGGCCGGCGCCACGTTCGCCGCTACGCCGGGGATGGCCGGAGAGATGATCCGAATACCGTTCTTCCCGCCGCCGGAGGAGCTCACGGCTGCGGTGGATCTCCTCGCGGCGATCTGGAGGCGCCAAACTCAGCAGGCCAAGCGCCCTCTACTCCGATAGCGGCACGCGGCCCTCGTCCATGGTCGCCATCAGCCGCGTCCGGATCTTTGACGACCTGCACGTGGTCGGTTGTGCCGGAGTTCGTGGTACCGGACCGCTTCCGCACGCGATGACGATGATCGCGTTCTCGGTGACGCCGGCGAGCGACGTGTCCTCGTACCGCAGGCCGGGGGCGGCGGCCAGGCATCGAGCGCCTGATGGAACGGGGCGAGGCTCTGCCTGGCCGCCGTCTCTGAACGTCCACGCGGATGAGCAACGCGGCGATCAGCGCCCCGGCCGGCACGCAGGCGCCGCCCAGGATCAGGGGGCGCGGCGGGCGACGCCCGGAACGGTCGCGCAGGTGCTCGGCCTCGCCCACCGGGCAGCCGGAACAGCTGGCCAGTCATGGGCTGTTCTGCTTCGTCGGCGCCGACCCGGTGTCGGGTTGGCTGACCGGCGTGGCCAAGGCCGACGACGGCTTCGTCCTCACCGATGTCCGGCTGGTCGCCGGATCGTCCGGCCTGCCCCTGCCGTTCCAGACGAGCGCACCCCGGGTGTTCGCGGTCGGCGACGTCCGCGCGAGCTCGACGAAACGCATCACCACCGGCCGTCGGCGAAGGCGCGAGCGCAATCTCCTCTGTACACGTGGCGCTCACCGGCGATTGACGCGTCCATCGGCCTCCACCAACACCGTCTCTGGCCGGAGACGGGTGTTGTTTTCTTGAGGCAGGCGATGTTGGTGGCCGCGGATGGCCAGCTGAAGGCGGGCAAGCACGGCAAGGCGATCGCGGTGGACGGCCTTCGGGCCGCCATCCTGCGCGGCGACATGGTGCCGGGCCAG